>JAESQP010000116.1 GCA_016765075.1 Gammaproteobacteria bacterium | reverse complement strand
GTATGGTGCCATTGAAGGCGCAACCCGAAGGGCCAGTGCGCATTTTTCACCCAGCGGCGTTGTCACTCGCTTATGTGGGTCAACCACACCGCACTCGCTCCGCCTTGCTGGATGAAAAATGCGCGCTGGCAGGACTGTCAAAATGATGGTTAACACCCCCTGATGGGCGATTACCTTATCTGGCTGTTGCTCCCTATAGCAGCGCTATCTGGCTGGTTGGCAGCACGTAGTTCATATAAAAAGCAGCAGTTTGGTAAGGTAGGTGAACGTCTTCAGCCTGGTTATTTTAAAGGCCTTAACTATATTCTTAATGAACAACCTGATAAGGCCATCGAGGTCTTTGTTGAGATGGTGCAAGTTGACAGTGAGACCGTTGAGACGCATCTTGCTCTGGGTAATTTGTTTCGCAAGCGCGGAGAAGTTGATCGCGCGATTCGTATCCATCAAAATTTGATAGCGCGGCCGACCTTGAATGTTGAGCAACGTTCACATGCCCTGGCAGAACTGGGCCAAGACTATATGAGTGCGGGATTGCTTGATCGAGCAGAAAATATTTTTTCTGAATTGATGGAGAATTCGCAATATAAGGCATTAGCACTGCGCTTTCTTAGGGATATTTACCAAAGCGAACAGGAATGGGATAAGGCGATAAAAACATTACGTAAAATGATAGAGCTTTCGCGCAAAGACAGAAATCAAATTATCGCGCAGTACTATTGTGAGCTTGCTGTGCAAGCACGTGAGAATAGTAATGTGCCGCTGGTCAAGCGTCACCTCAAGCAGGCAATTGGTGTTGACCCACAGTGCGCACGAGCCAGCCTCTTGCAGGGTGAACTAGAGTGGCAGTCTGGCAATATTAAAAATTCTTTACGTTGCTATGATCGATTTATTGCGCAATCACCACAATTAAGTGACGAAGTGATCGAGCGCGTCTATGCTTGTCATCAACAACTTGGCTCAGTGAATAAATTCCTTGGTGATTTACGCCATTTATCTAAGGCGCAAGTGGGGCCATTGACGCACAGGCTAAGGCTTCGATTACATGCCAGCGCCAAGGATGAAGTCAATGATGAAGAAAGTTATCGCGAAGCTGTCTATGTATCACTGCAAGAGCGCCCGTCATTAGCATTAATCGAAAGTTGGCTTGAACTATTTTCGGATAGCAAAGAAGTGGATTCACATGGCGAGCTAAAAAAATTGTTAGCGGTGATCACGCACCTTGCTAAGCAAAATGAAGGTTATTGTTGCCAACATTGTGGCTATATAGCGAAATCGTTACATTGGTTGTGTCCAAGCTGTAAGCGTTGGGATTTGGCGCGTCCAGTTAACGCGTTGGATGGTTAGCATTTTGAGTATCGTAAATGCTGAGCAGCCAAAGGTTATTGTCGCTTTAGATTTTTCTAATAAAAGTATCGCGCTCAATTTTGTTGAACAAATCAATCCCGCTTTGTGTCGTGTTAAAGTCGGCAAAGAGCTCTTTACGGCTGCTGGGCCTGATTTTGTACGCTCATTGGTAAAGCTAGGGTTTGATGTTTTTCTTGATTTGAAGTATCACGATATTCCGAATACCGTAGCTGGGGCTTGTTGCGCTGCAGCGGACTTAGGCGTGTGGATGGTCAATGTTCACACTCTTGGTGGTCGCAGAATGCTTGAGGCTGCTAACAACGCCTTAGCTCAGCGAATCGGTACGCGGCCATTGTTGATAGGCGTTACCGTATTGACGAGTATGAACCGTCAGGATCTCAATGAGTTGGGGGTTTTGGGTGAGCCGCAAGAGACAGTGCTGCGTTTAGCGCAGATTAGTGTTGATAGCGGGCTGGACGGAGTTGTGTGTTCAGCACATGAGGCCAGGCAGCTGAGGTCTCTACATGGAGACCAACTTCGCCTTGTCTGTCCTGGCGTCAGACCTGCTGGCTCGGTTAAAGACGATCAGCGACGCACTATGACGCCTACTGAAGCGATTTTGGCAGGTGCTAATGATTTAGTGATTGGTCGACCTATTACACGAGCAGATAACCCGATAATGGTTTTAAAAAATATAAAGTCAGAAATAGCTGACATATTTTCTACTTAATTGTTGATACGCTTAACAGTAAGGTAGCGGCTATGTTGGTGTTGCCTTCTAATGGATTAACTCATTATACAAGGAGAGTGTTATGCGTTTAACTTTACTATCACTGTTATTTTTCTCATTTTTTCTGGTTAGCTCGCTAGTGTCGGCGGCACCCGTTAACATTAACACGGCCGATGCTGGCCATCTGGAAACTAGCCTTGTTGGTATAGGCTCAGAGAAGGCCGCTGCCATTGTTCAATATCGTGAGGATAATGGTTCGTTTGCGTCTGTTGATGATTTGGCTAATGTCAAAGGCATAGGACAGAAAACCATTGATAAAAACCGTGAGAACTTGACGGTCACTGAATAACACTATTTTTTGTGTTTGATGTTTAGTAGGGGGGCGGTTTTACCGCCCTCTTTTTTTGTCTGTAATAAAGTCTGGTTCAACAGCCTCTATTCAGTCATAATTCGTCTTTTAAATTAGTGAGTTAAGTTGATTTTGCAAGTGCGTGATGATAGCCAGACAATAAGACAACAAACCGAACATCCCTTCTTTTACCCCCAGGATGAGATTTCATTAAGCGAGGTTATTGCCGTGTTACGGCGACGTTATTTGCTCATCGTGTGTATTGTAGTATTGGCTATGATTATTGCGGTTGCATATATTGCAATCACGCCATCGGTCTACGAAAGCCGCACTGTGTTAAGGCTAGGGCTGGTTGGTGGCATGCAAGACATTTCTGATGGCAAGCCAATAGAGGCGTCAACGATTCTTGTTAGACGACTGCAAGAAGACTATGGCATTGAAGACGACAAAGAGCGCCCTGGTTTTCCGCGCTTAGACTCAGTGTCTGCTGATAAGAGTAGTGCAGAGCTTATCGAAATAACGGCTCGTGCCTACAGCCCTGGTGATGCTCAAAACTTCCTTAGTGGGGTGACGGATACATTATTGTTTGAGCATCAGCAACTGTACGATCGTGCTAGGCAGGTGTGGGGTGGTCAGTTGGGCTATTTGCGTAGTGTAGAGGCAACTATAAATAAGGCACTTGTTGATATTAATATACAGATGAAACAACTTACGCAACGCGATACGTCAACAGCGGCGTTGTTTTCCCTTGAAAAAACTCGTTTGGTAGAGCAGTCCCTCGAGGTACAAGGAAGAATCAGCCAGATTGAGGTTACGCAAGAGATGAAATCTTATCCTAGTAGCTTATTACGTACTGCCACCTATAGCGAGAATATTGTTTCACCTAAGCGCCTGCTTATTTTAATGCTAGCGTTTATTCTGGCGTTGATTGTGGGGATTGTTTTGGCTTTTATGGTTGAATTTGCTTCGTCAAATAGCCGGAACGATGAGGGTAAAGACGCTAAAGCGAAGGACTAACAAGCCCGTGTTTGCTGCCGATAGTTTATGTATTCTCGCTACTATAGCTCGCTATAACATCAGGTAAAGTTTAGCATGACAAAAATTCAGCCCGTTATTCTCTCTGGCGGCTCAGGCTCACGTTTGTGGCCACTTTCGCGTGAACATTATCCCAAGCAATTGTTAGCACTGGTCAGTGAAAACAGCTTATTACAGGACACCGTTATCCGGCTTAAGCAGGGAGAAGACAGTGACCTTACTGTAAAAAGCCCCTTATTGGTCTGTAATGAAGAACATCGGTTTTTAGTGGCCGAGCAATTACGTCAAATACAAACACCAGCAAGCAACATTATTCTCGAATCCATTGGCCGCAATACCGCACCAGCATTAACCTTGGCCGCCTTGGCAATCAGTCAAAAAGGCAATGACGATGTTATGCTGGTGATGCCGGCAGACCATGTTATTAGAGATGTAGACGCATTCAATACGGCTGTAGCGCATGGCGCACAGCTTGCCAGCGATGGCGCGATGGTGACGTTTGGTATTGTGCCGTCCCATGCAGAGACGGGCTATGGTTATATTAAGTCAGGTGCTACGCAAGATAATGATCGCTCGTATATTGTTGAGAAATTTGTAGAAAAGCCAGACACGAAAACAGCCGAAGCTTATTTAGCAAGTGGTGACTATTTTTGGAATAGCGGTATCTTTATGATGAAGGCATCGGTCTGGCTTAAGGCCATGCAATGTTTTCGTCCTGACATTAATGATGTCTGCCGTGCCTCGTTTGACAAAGGCAAGCAAGACCATGATTTTTTTCGTGCAGACTCAGATGTTTTTAATGCCTGCCCCAGTGATTCCATTGATTATGCAGTAATGGAAAAAGCGACGTTAGCGGAAGAATTTCCGCTGGCAGTTATCCCTATCGATGTCGGCTGGTCCGATGTCGGGGCATGGTCTTCGTTATGGGAGGTCAGTGAGCGTAATGAAGAGGGTAATGTTATCAAAGGCGATGTAGCGACGAAAGATACCAAGAATTCCCTGCTAATTTCAGAACACCGTTTGCTTGCCAGCGTAGGTATTGAAGATATGATTGTGGTTGAAACCGCAGATGCCGTCATGGTGGCGCATAAAAGCCGCGCACAAGAGGTTAAAAGTATTGTAGAAGGGCTGAAAGCCAGTAATCGCGGAGAGTATCAGACCCACCGTCGTGTTTACCGCCCATGGGGCTCTTATGAGTCGATTGATCATGGTGAGCGTTTCCAGGTCAAACGCATTATTGTCAGCCCTGGTGCCTCGCTTTCATTGCAGATGCATCATCACCGTGCCGAACACTGGATCGTTGTGCAAGGCACTGCGCGTGTTACCTGTGGTGATGAAGAATTTTTGCTGAGCGAAAATCAGTCAACCTATATCCCCTTGGGCACCAAACACCGATTGGTAAACCCTGGCAGTTTTGATTTAGAGCTAATCGAAGTTCAGTCTGGCAGTTATCTAGGTGAAGATGATATTGTTCGTTTCGATGATGTTTATGGCCGTGCTAATTGATTTACAATCTGTGTGGTAACCTTAAAATTTGTTGATTAAATAATAATTGGTTCTGCAAATTACCCAAATAATGACCATGCTATCAATACAACTCGAAGGATCATAAATGAAGGTGCTCGTCACTGGCGCTGCCGGTTTTATAGGATTTCACGTTAGCCAATATCTGCTCGAAAGAGGGGATGAAGTAATAGGGCTCGATAATCTTAACGATTACTATGATGTGAGTCTAAAGCAGTCACGATTAGACTTACTATTAAAGTATGATTCGTTCAAGTTTTGCAAGATAGATTTTGCTGACCGCAAAGCAATGGAAGCGTTGTTCGTGGCCGAGAAATTTCAGCGCGTAGTTAACCTTGCAGCCCAAGCAGGGGTGCGTTATTCCATTGAAAACCCACATGCTTATGTAGATTCAAACCTGGTAGGCTTTACCAATATATTGGAAGGTTGTCGATATAATAAGGTTGAGCATCTGGTCTATGCATCCACCAGCTCAGTTTACGGTGCTAATGAGCTAATGCCTTTCTCTGAGCGACATACGGCGGATCATCCTGTTTCTTTTTATGCGGCAACCAAGCGAGCTAATGAGCTCATGGCGCACAGCTATAGCCATCTTTTTGGGTTGTCAGTGACTGGTTTACGCTTCTTCACTGTCTACGGTCCTTGGGGGCGACCAGACATGGCTTTGTTTAAATTTACTAAAGCAATATTAGCTGGTGAGCCAATACAAATATTCAATCACGGTAAACACAAACGAGATTTCACCTATATTGATGATATCGTAGAGGGTGTGGTAAGAACTCTGGATAAGCCAGCTCAGCCTAATCAAGACTGGGATCCAAAAGCACCTGACCCAGGTTCGAGTAAAGCGTCATGGGGAGTTTACAATATAGGAAATAACAAGCCTGTAGAGCTTATGGATTATATTCTGTGCTTGGAAAAAGAATTAGGTATAGAAGCAAAAAAAGAATATTTACCACTGCAAGCAGGAGATGTGCCTGACACCTATGCTGACGCATCGAGTCTGATTAACGATGTCGGCTACAAACCATGTACGTCAGTATCAGTCGGGATAAAGGAGTTCGTTCGATGGTACCGAAAATATTATTCTTGAAGTATCAACTATTTATCAATTGAATTTACGACGGGCACGTTTTTTGATATTGCGAACAAGCTTATCCACATCTGATTTATGATTTTGTTTTTGCCTCATCTTCATTCCTTTGGGTTGTTTCGATAAGATAAAATACTACTTTAACAATAGTCCCTCATTCGCTGACGGAGAAAGAGCGAAGCGTTGGCTTTTCCTTGATATTTTAGGACGAGGACGGCGATGAGATTTCCAAATATTTCATAAAAAAAGGGATTTCAATTGGTTTTAAAATATCTTATCAGATACCCTTCAACGTTAAATCAATTGTTGCACTTCTAATTTGAGCTCACGAAATAACTTGATGCGTTTATACAAAAAAATCATGAGTGACGGAGTTTTTTTAATTTTTTTGCGTGGTGCTAGCATAGCATTCATTATGAGGGCTTTAGGCGTAGGGCTTGTATTTTTATTGCAATTGCTATTAGCCCGCTTGTTAGGGGCAGAGGTATTTGGACAGTATATTTATGTTTTTACTTGGATAACTGTGTTGGCCTTGATTGGAAAACTTGGATTAGATACGGGATCTCTACGATATCTCTCTACTTATCAAAGTTTATCTCAATGGGGGTTAGTGCGCGGATATATTCGATGGTCTAGCGAACTTGCAACAATGGCTTCGTTGCTACTCTTGTTTTTTACTGCGCTCATTATTTGGTTATTAAGTGAAAGGCTAGGCAGTGATTTGACAAAGACATTTTTAGTTGGGCTTCTAGTCTTGCCGTTTATGGTATTGATGCAACTGTATTCGTCATATATGCAGGCGTTTAAGTATATTGGGCGAGCTCAGTTGCCACAAAGCGTACTTCGACCTATATTTATAGGCGCGACAATTTTCTGTGTATATTCTTTTGGGTTTGTATCAAATGCTGCATTAGTCATGGGGATTGAGTTAGTAAGCACTATAGTTGCTTTTGGAGTGGCCTGGGTTTTTGTGAGACGAATTTCATATAATCGTTTTATTGCTGCGCGAATAAATTATCGAAAAGGTGAATGGTTAAAGTCTATATTTCCGATGTTTATAGTTTCTGGCGCTCAAATGGTTTTAGCTAAATCAGATATTATTATGGTTGGTATGTTGCTAAGCCCGACGCAGGCCGGAAAATACGCAGTTGCTAGTTTGCTTGCGGGGCTAGTTACATTTTTTATAATGGCGGCAAATCAGATTGTTGCGCCTCTCATATCGGAACTCTATCACCAAGAAAAATTTTTAGAATTGCAACGTATTATTACTATCTCCGTAGTTTCTATCTTTGCAATAACGCTACCGTTGATTTTGATTTTAGCTTATTTTGGAGTAGAATTTCTCGGTTTATTTGGAATGGAATTCAGAGATCAATACTCGGTTTTATTTGTTCTTATGGTTGGACAAATAGTGATTGTCGCTTGGGGTCCGGTTGGCTTTCTTTTAACTATGACCCATCATCAGAGTGAGGCATCATGGATCATTGGGGCTGCTGCTATATTGAACCTTGTGCTAAATATTATATTGATTCCAGCTCTTGGTGTTATTGGTGCTGCTATAGCAACATCTATTGCTGTGAGCCTGAGAAGCATTGCTTTAGGTTTTGTTGTTTGGAGAAAATTGAAGATTATGCCAACGCTATTTAGCCCGATATTGCTTCGATTTTGGCCGCAATTTCCTAAATAATAATGAGCGTTTTAGAGTATTGAACATTGTTGATGGTTACTTACGAAAAAATGATTGAACAGTTAGTAGACTTTCTAATCAAAAGTGACGAAACGCTAGTTTGAGCCTAACAAGGTATAATACTATGCCTCTGACAAGAATATTCATTCTGTATTGGATAAGTGTATTTTAATGAAATTATATTACAAACATCATGGAAAATCATTCCAAGATGACTGGGAAAGGGTTTCGAGATTATATAGTGCCTCCATGTTATCAACTACATTCGAGGCTCCGAAGCCGGTAAGCTTGCAGGCAGAAAAACAGACAATCGTCTATGAGCATTTACCGGAGGGCCAGTTACTTGCTTATTATTTTTTTCGTGTATTGATTCAACCCTGGAGAACGAGCGCATTTAATGATCTAGAGAAAGTGTTTTATAAGATTGGTTGTTCTCTAGCTCAATTTCATCGCTATTACGAATCACCTTATTCAAAGACTGTTCGGCTCGATTTTTCGGCGATAGACGGATTAAGTGGCAGCATTATAAATCAGATTGAAAAGGTTTTAGATAATGCGCCAATAGTCGGTTTTCATGGGGATTTTGGCACCGGGAACGTGTGGCTTAGGGGCTCTGATTGTATGCCAATCATCCTTGATCCAATCCCAAGTCTTTTTTGTCCCGATTCACATGGCGGCAAGTCATCAATTTATTATGATGTGGGGCATATGGTGTCGGTATTATCATGTGTGTATCCCTTGTGGGTTGTACCTTTTATAAAGTGGAACCGGATTAATTTGGCAATATCAATGTTTATTCATGGTTATGAAGAAGAATCAAAATTAGTTTTGGATCGCTCTGCTCTTTATGGGGTGGCGTTATGGTTAACAGATGCTTATCTAAAATCGATGAGACAAAGTATTAGAAATAATATACGTTCTCGTTTTATCGTTTCACGCAGAGGATATTTAATAGAGGAGATATTGTCATAGCAAATTATAGGAGTAGCCATAAAGGAAAAGATAGGGGGAAGTTATATGATCAGCGCTATGCTGTGGGTGCCGAATCTTTTTACTGGGAGAATTTTGAGAGACCGTATTTAGAGGAAAAATTTTCCGGTATTGGGAAAGCCCATCCAGGTCGTTATCTGGATTTTGCCGTGGGAACGGGCCGAATTTTGGAAATAGCAGCTCCAAATTTCTCGGAGGTTGTTGGAATCGATGTATCGGAAGATATGTTAAAGCAAGCAAGGAAAAAAGTGCCTAAGGCACGCTTGATTAAAATAGATATTACATCAGAAAATCTGGATTTGGATAAATTTAATGTGATTTCCTCATTTCGGTTTGTATTAAATGCTGAGCCTGCTTTACGCGAGGCTGCCCTGCAATCATTAAGGTTGGTTATCGAAGATGGAGGTTGTCTCATTATTAATAACCATCTTAACAAGTGGAGCTTTACTGGTTTAGTGTGTCGATTTTCTAATTTTATTCATGGTAAACCCCGTCACAAGATACTGAGTGATACAGATATACGGTATTTGCTAGAGCGCTGTGAATTTAAGGTACTTGAAAAGTATGGGTTCGGTCTAATTCCGACATGGCGTAATCGTTTGTTGTTATGGTCTGGTGTTACATATAAATTGGAATGTTTTTTGAATCGTTCAAGTTTTTTGCAAAAATTTGCTAAAGACAGGATTTACATTTGTCAACCGATATAAACGTAGAGACGGATAGACGTAAAGTCGCCTCTTTCATTGATGGTCATAATCCGAGTTCAGGGAGGCTGGCTCGAACGCGCCGAGCAGGCCTGATGTTAAGTTTTGTGGCATTGCTTGCACCTTATTTTGAGCTTCGGATTCCAGGCACTAGTTTTACGTTGGTTAATCTGATCTTAGTGATAGGTTTGATCGGTGCATTGATAGGTGGTCTTAAGGGCAGATGCTCTGCCCCCTTTTTTTTAGTAAATAAATATGGCTCCATGTTAATGGTGGGGTTGGTCTTTGTAGCTATAGGAATACTGTCAGGCCTTACCGGCATACTTTGGGGTGGGTTACAGCTGCACACCCCCAACCTATTTTCTGTTATGGGGCAATATGCATTTATAATGATCGGTTTCCCGGTTTTTCTTGCTTATTGGCTTAAGATTGATCAAGTGTGGGGATTTCTGCGCCTTGTTGCTTTGGGCTATATGATACCCATGTTGATTACGGTTGCGTGTATGTACCCTGCTATGCCAGAAGTAATACGAGAGACTTTTTTTATTGCTGGACGTGCTACAGGTACATTTGGTAATGCTAATTCGTTTGCAATTGTCTTGGTTACAGTAATGCCTATTTATTTAGTATTAAGCATTGTAGAACGTGGATGGTGGAAATTCATTGGTGTTATTGGCCTACTGCTTGCGGTATTAAATCTTATTTTGACAGCATCGTTTAGTGGTTTTCTACTTTTTTTCGTTATTTTTGTTATAAACTTTTTACTGGCTTTAGTATGGCGGCGGCATCCGATTCGTACGCACCTTACTAAAATTTTAAAATTGGGCTTTGTATTATTGCTAATAGGGGCGGCGTTAATTATTGCAATATCAGATAGTTTTTTTTCTGAAAACCAGAGACGTGATCGGTTTGAATTATTGTTTAATAAAGAAGATGTCACAGTAAGTGAGCTTGGCAGTGTCGGCATACGCGTAGCATTAATTGAAGAGGCGGTAGATGCGATTGTTAATCGTTCAGGGGGGGTGTGGGGGCATGGGTTGGGGCAAAGTAGAACATGGTCTACCCATTCTTATAGTGTGCATCTTACCTATCTATTACTCTGGATTGAGGGTGGCATTGTTCAATTGCTTCTTTACCTGATATTCATTGGCATGTTATTGCTCAATGCCTGGAAACTTTCCTCGCAATATCCACTGATTGCTATGACTATGGGGCTGGGCGTACTGACAATTTTTTTCTCTGGGTTTATTACTACACATATATATTTAAGTTTTTTTTGGTTACCTTTGCTGCCAGTCTTTGGCTCTTGGCATTATTTGAAAGTTAACTCATGAGCCAGAAATTTGTGGTGCACATTATAACAGGTATGAATACTGGTGGTGCTGAGATGATGCTTTACAAATTGCTTGCAGGAATGGATAGGAAGCGTTTTTCGCCTGTTGTGATTTCTCTATCAGACGGCGGGGAAATGCGCAAAAGAATTGAAGCACTGGGTGTTTTGGTTTACTCGTTAGAGATGCGGAAAGGCTTACCTACCGTTAGTGTTTTATTTCGCCTAAAAAAAATTATTAATAATATTCAGCCTGATCTTATTCAAGGCTGGATGTATCATGGTAATTTGGCGGCAACGCTAGCGCGATCTATTTTCTTTAAAAGAGCAGCATTGGCCTGGAATATTCGTCAGTCTTTATATCAGATAAAGACAGAAAAATTTCTGACTCGCCAAGTCATCAGAGCCAATCGGTTTTTCTCGGCATCACCTGACACCCTGTTGTATAACAGTCAGCTTTCGCGTCAGCAGCATGAGAATTTTGGTTTTGTTAGCTTTAGGGGACAGATTATTCCGAATGGGATTGATCTACAACAGTTTAATTTCTCAGAAGATATGCGCCGTCAAATACGAGCTGAATTAGCGATTCCTGCAGAGGCTTTGGTTGTCGGACATGTGGCACGGCTACATCCGATGAAGGATCATGCTAATTTTTTACAGGCGGCAGAGGCGATTACTTTACGCTACCCTAATGCCCATTTTTTGCTCAGTGGGCGAGATGTCCACTTGGATAATGCCAGCTTCAAGATAGAAATTCCAAGTTCATTGCAAAGTAGGTTTCATTTGCTTGGTGAGCGCAGTGATGTGGCTGCTTTAATGAGTGCTATGGATGTTTTTTGTCTTTCAAGCGCATGGGGAGAAGGTTTTCCTAATGTACTAGGTGAGGCGATGGCAGTAGGTGTGCCTTGTGTTGCCACTGATGTGGGTGACAGCGCGCTAGTCATTGGCGATTGTGGTGTAATGGTTGCGCCTAAGGATAAAGTAGCCCTCGCGGCAGGTATTGAATCGCTGCTTGCATTGCCTGTCGCAGAGCGTCGCTTGCTAGGGGAGCAAGCACGTAGCCGAATTAAAGATAAATTTACCTTGGGTCAAATTGTCGAACAGTACACCGCTCTCTATAAAACAATCATTTTAGAGAAGAGAACAAGCCAATAATGTGTGGCATCGTGGGTTACTGGGATAAGCGTGGCGCAAATGCCGTGGTGGTTGAGCAGATGGCTTTGCGTATTCAGCACCGTGGCCCAGATGGCGCAGGTGTTTGGCTAAATCAATCAGTAGAGTTGGCGATGGCGCATCGCCGCCTTGCTATTATTGATTTAACACCAGCAGGGCATCAACCGATGACATCCCCTTGTGGTCGTTTTACCCTGGTGTTTAATGGTGAGATTTATAATCATGTTGATTTGCGTGCAGATTTGCAGCGCGAAGGAGGTCATTTTGATTGGCGTGGACATTCGGATACCGAGACGCTATTAGCAGCTTTGCGCCATTGGGGTTTGGCAAGAACGCTACAGTATCTGAACGGCATGTTTGCTTTTGCATTATGGGATAACGAGGAAAAGAGTCTGTTTTTAGCGCGTGATCGCATGGGAGAGAAACCACTCTATTATGGTCACAATGGGGGCTGTTTTTTGTTCGGCTCAGAGCTAAAGAGTTTTAAGGCGCACCCACACTGGCAGGGTCAGATAGATCGAAATGCTTTGGCATTGTTTATGCGTCATAACTATGTGCCAACACCCTGGAGTATTTATAAAGGTATTAAAAAATTACCGGCTGCACATTTTGTAGTGATTCGTGAATTTGGTCAGGAAATTTCTAAGCCGCATTGCTATTGGAATTTAGCAGAGGTTGCGCGGCAAGGTGTGATAGAGCAAGTGACAGACCATCCTGAAAAACTGATCGATGAGCTGGATGGATTGTTACGTCATTCAGTGCGTAGTCGTATGGCATCAGATGTTCCATTAGGTGCATTTTTATCAGGAGGTTTTGATTCCACGATAGTCGCTGCATTAATGCAAGCTCAATCTTCGAAACCAATTAAAACCTTTACTATCGGTTTCCATGAAAAAGGATATAACGAGGCCGATCATGCCAAGGCAGTGGCTAAACATTTAGGCACCGATCATACCGAGCTTTATGTTACTTCTGAAGAGGCGATGGCAGTGATTCCACGTTTGCCGACTATTTGGGATGAGCCTTTTTCTGATTCTTCGCAGATACCCACTTTTTTGGTCAGCGAACTGGCATGCAAGCATGTGACGGTGAGCCTTTCCGGTGATGGAGGGGACGAGCTTTTTTGTGGATATAATCGTTATACGCAGGGTTATCAGATATGGCGTAAGCTGCAACGGTTGCCCGTCGCATTACGACAGTTAATTGGCTCGCTGATGCAGGTTTTTCCGGGTGCGCCATTAGAATATTTGTTGAGTCTATTACCTAAACAGTTTCAGATTCCACATTTAGCTGATCGTTTGCCAAAATTGGCAGGGGTGATAAAAGAAAAATCAGGTGAATCTTATTATCATCGTTTGGTTTCTCATTGGCAAGAGCCAAGCCAGTTAGTCATTGGTGGAGTCGAGCCAGAAACAATTTTCAATCGATCTGACCAGCATCCTGAATTGGCAGATTTTCGTGAACAGATGATGTATCTCGATAGCATGACCTATTTGCCCGATGATATTTTAACTAAAGTAGATAGAGCCAGTATGGCGGTGAGTTTGGAAGCACGGGTACCGTTATTGGATCATCGCGTGGTGGAGTTTGCCTGGAAAGTGCCCATGTCGCTCAAGTATCGGGATGGTAAAGGCAAGTGGTTGCTGCGTGAGGTTCTATATCGTTACGTTCCACGTGAATTAATGGATCGTCCTAAAATGGGTTTTGGTGTGCCGATTGAGCATTGGTTGAGAGGGCCCCTACGCGAGTGGGGAGAGGAACTGCTGAGTGAGAAGCGTCTTCGAGAAGAGGGGTTTTTTGATCCCGCTCCGATACGGAAAATGTGGCAAGAACATATTAGCGGCAAGCGCAGGTGGCATTACTATTTATGGGATGTGTTGATGTACCAGGCCTGGTTGGAACAACAGCAAGAGAATGTGGCATGAAAAATCTAATTCCTTGGTGGTTTAAAATTTTTGCAAAAATTATTTTGTCTCGGATACCTGTTGGTTATGGTATTTGGCAACGTGTAGGGGTTTTTCGCCATGGTTATATGGACCAAGCCTCTTATGTGCTTAACGTATTCAATGAGCACGTATCAAGGTCTGGGTTAGACGGAAAGATTCAAGGGAAAACAATTCTGGAGATAGGGCCGGGTGACAGTATTGCTACAGCGCTTGTGGCTGCATGCTATGGTGCCAATGCCATCTTACTTGATGCGGGCTCATTTGCAACGACTGATATTGAGCAATACCGCAAGCTTGCTAAGGGTCTTAAAAGTAAAGGGCTGAATGTGCCGGATATTTCTAAAGCAGAGACTCTTGATGAGATGCTGGCTGTTTGTGGAGGGCGATACTTGACACAAGGTTTGGCTTCTTTTTCATCTATTGAAACAGGGGCAGTGGATCTAATTTTTTCGCAAGCAGTATTGGAACATGTAAGAAAGCATGAATTTGTCAAAACAATGCAAGAGTGTTTCCGCGTATTAACTTTAAAAGGAGTTGTGTCACATCGAGTAGACTTGAAAGATCATCTTGGTGGTTCACTTAATAATCTGCGGTTCAATGAGCGCATTTGGGAGTCAGAATTTTTTGTTCGCTCAGGGTTTTACACAAACCGTATTCGTTTCTCTGAAATGATAAACATGTTTGAGGAGGTGAAGTTTATGGTTGAAGTTTGTGATGTGAGACGGTGGCAATGTTTACCGATTAAAAGGCAGTCTCTTGCGGATGATTTTAACTATTTTTCTGATAATGAATTAATGGTGTCAGGGTTCGATGTTTTGATGCATAAGTAATGATGATTGCCTATTTTTTTCGTTACGCTTTGTCCTTTGCAAGGATTATTGTTGAATAATAAATTATTATTTATTGTCAATGTCGACTGGTTTTTTGTCTCTCACAGGTTGCCTATTGCCTTGCAAGCAATGAATGAGGGTTATGAGGTTCATTTGCTCTGCACGGTGACCAATAAAACTGAATATCTTGAAGGTATTGGTTTGACAGTACATCCATTTTCATTTTCCAGAAGTGGTAAAAATACGGTTAAAGAATTTTTCTCTGTTTTTAAACTTTATAAGCAGATTAAAAGGATAAAACCTGATTTGATTCATTTAGTAACGATAAAACCCGTGCTCTATGGAGGGATTGTTGCCCGTCTTCTTAAGGTGCCGGCAGTGGTATCAGCCATTTCAGGCCTGGGTTTTTTGTTTGTGGAAAGAGCAGGCTTGCGTGTAAATTTCCTTCGATATGCGGTGTTGTTTTTGTATCGTTTGGCGATGAACCATCCTAATCAGCGAGTGATTTTTCAGAACCCGACTGATAGGAATATCCTTGTCAAAGCGGGTGGAGTAGAGAAAAATAAAACCAGCCTGATTCGTGGTTCTGGTGTGAATCTTCGGGATTATTTGGCAACACCTGAGCCTGACGGAGTTCCCATTATTGTAATGGCGTCCAGACTGCTAAAGGATAAGGGGGTGTATGAGTTTGTTGCAGCGGCCAGAATAATTCACTCAAAAGGTGTTAAGGGGCGCTTTCAATTAATTGGTGAACCTGATACAGGCAATCTCGAAAGTGTTTCTGTTGAGTCAGTCCTGGCTTGGCAAGAAGAGGGGATCGTCGAATGTTTGGGGCTTCGCTCAGATATTGCTGAGCTGTTTTCAAAGGCTCATATTATTGTTCTGCCATCATATTATGCTGAGGGTTTGCCCAAAGTGCTTATTGAGGCGGCTGCGAGTGGTAGAGCTATTATAACAACGGATATGCCTGGATGTCGTGATGCGATTGAGCCAGGTAAGACTGGGTTATTGATTCCGGCACGCGATGAACAGGCGTTGGTTTCAGTAATTGAGCAGCTAATAGAGGATGTTAGTTTACGTCAACGTATGGGGCGGGAGGGAAGACGATTGGCTGAAAAAGAGTTTTCCATAGAAAAAATCGTGCAAGCTCACCTGGATATTTATAAAACGTTGGAAGCGAGAGTTTGAGCGAAGACAATCGTGCGAGATTACTACTAACGGGTTCGACTGGTTTTTTGGGTACGGCACTGGTTGATTGCTTGGTTGATGATACTCGCTACCAGCTTGTGGCGGCTATGCGTCGCGAAAGAGGGAACCTGGCTTCAGGTTTGCAATCGATATTAGTGGGAGACCTTGAAGCGAGCACAGATTGGACCTTAGCTTTGTCAGGTGTTGAAGTGATCATTCACACTGCGGCCTGTGTCCATGTAATGAATGACTCCGATAATGATTCATTCATTGAATTTCGCAGAGTGAATGTTGAAGGTACGCTCAATCTTGCCCGACAAGCTGCCGCAGCGGGTGTAAAACGATTTATTTTTATTAGCTCGATCAAAGTAAATGGTGAGAGTACGCCTTTGAATCAGCCTTATACATCGGAAGATGATCCTGCGCCGCTTGATGCTTATGGTATTTCTAAACGTGAAGCAGAAGATGGGCTGTATAAACTGGCAGAAAAGACCGGGATGGAGGTCGTGATTATTCGTCCGCCCTTAGTTTATGGTGTAGGGGTCAAGGCTAATTTCCTAACTATGATGCGTTGGCTGAATAAAGGTATCCCCTTACCGTTAGGTGTCATTCATAATAAACGCAGCCTTGTGGCACTGGATAACCTGGTTGACTTAATTGTGACATGCATTGATCATTTTGCTGCAGCCAATCAGACTTTTTTGGTGAGTGACGACGAAGACCTGTCAACAACGGAGTTATTACAACATATGGCTATAGCACTGGGTAGGCCAGTGCGCTTATTGCCTGTGCATGCAGGATTATTGAAAGCAGGGGCAATGATTTTAGGTAGGCGTGAGGCTGCACAACGTCTGCTGGGTTCGCTACAGGTAGATATCAGTAAAACAAAGAAAATATTAAGCTGGACACCGCCTCTTGGTGTTAATGAGGCGTTCAAAAAAACTGCTGAGGATTTTCTTGTGCGATATAAACATTAAAAAATACCTTGGATGTATCTGGGATGCATCTGGGCTGACTGGATTGCAGCTCAAACTACTCAGGCTTTCATCCCAAGGGCGCGTTGACATGCGTCTAATCTTCTGCGTGCCGCGGGGGCAGGCTCTTGGGGTATTTTGCTCAGATTTGATCAGAGACCCCTTAGGCATGAAATTTTAATTCATGGCTGAAGTTGTTTGCTCGTCTGTTTCAGTGGTCTCGAATAAAACGGATTATGCTTATTCGTTATTGGAAGAATATTTTGAACTGATGTGCCCCTCGTAAGAGGTATACTGAGGCGATTGAGTTGGTAGGTAGAATATAAAAATAATTATAAACTGAGAGAGAGCGTAAAATTTTTACAGATACTAGAATTCAAGCATATTAATTAAGCAGGGTGCTTGCTTGGGGCTGATGAAATTCAGCTTGCATATAGTATGAATATGATATTTTCGTTAGGATGGTTGCCACGAACACATGAATGATAAAAATGCCTAGGTTTTTTCGAACACAGCTTCGTTATTTTGCCTTTAGCCATGATGCTCTTATGATCCCGTTAGCATGGGCTACTGCATATTGGTTTCGTTTTAATTTGTCAGTTATACCGGATAGTTATATGGCAGGTATGTTCACATACCTACCTATTGTTATTGCGATTCAAGTGACTATGTTTTGGTATTTCGGTTTATATCGAGGAGTTTGGCGGTTTGCTTCAATTCCTGATTTGATCAGGATCGCTAAGGCAGTAGCGCTTGGGGCAGGGTTCATTGCAATTTCACTATTTTTATGGACGCGAATGGAAGGATTACCGCGCAGCGTTTTACCGCTTTACGCAATCTTTTTGGTGATTCTTGTTGGTGGCCCACGGTTTATTTATCGTTGGTTTAAAGACCATAAGTTGAAAATAGTACAGGGTAAGCCAGCCTTAATTATTGGTGCTGGGCGAGCAGGCGAAATATTGGCACGCGATCTTATGTTGGATCCGGCCAAGGAATATTCCCCTGTTGCATTTGTTGATGATTCGTTAAGTAAGCAAGGAAAAGAGATACACGGTATTCGCGTGGTGGGCAATGTGGATAATTTACCTAACGCGATTAAAGATACTGCAGCGGAGGTCGTGTTATTAGCGATACCTTCGGCTAATTCTGCGCAGATGCGGCGCATTGTCGATCATTGTGAAGAAGCAGGCGTTCCATTTCGGACGCTACCAAAGTACACGGACTTGGTTTCAGGGCGAGTATCTGTGCAGTCACTGCGGGAAGTGTCGATTGATGATCTATTAGGTAGAGAACAAGTCAAGCTTGATTGGTCCAGGATAAATCAAGAAATCTCTGGGTCTATCGTGATGGTAAGTGGCGCGGGCGGATCGATCGGTTCTGAGTTATGTCGACAGATAGCACGTCTCTCACCAGAAAAATTATTGCTGGTTGACCATTCTGAATATGCTTTATATTCCATTGAAAAAGAGCTTAGGGAGGCTTTCCCTAACGTCAATCTTGGTTTTTATCTCACCAGTGTCACAGATGAAGTGGCTATTGATCATATTTTTTCTATTGAGTTGCCTGAGATTGTATTTCACGCGGCAGCCTATAAACATGTGCCGATGTTGCAAGATCAATCACGTGAAGCAGTTAAGAATAACGTCTTAGGGACGTATACCTTAGCTAAAAGTGCTGTTAGGCATGGCTGTCATAAATTTGTCATGGTTTCTACGGATAAAGCAGTGAACCCCTCTAATATTATGGGTGCCACTAAACGTATGGCAGAAATGGCTTGCCAAACGCTGAATGCAAAATCGAAGACACGGTTTATCACAGTCAGATTTGGCAATGTTCTGGATTCGGCTGGCAGTGTGGTGCCACTGTTTCGTCAACAAATTATTAAGGGTGGGCCGCTTACGGTGACGCATCCAGATATTACGCGATTCTTTATGACAATCCCTGAGGCTTGTCAGTTGGTAATGGAGGCAGGCGCGGTAGGCAAAGGTGGCGAGATATTTGTGCTTGATATGGGTGAGCCAGTGAAAATTTCTTATCTTGCTGAGCAAATGATTCGATTAGCGGGTAAGGTTCCGGGTGAGGATGTCGATATAGTCTTTACTGGTTTGCGCCCTGGTGAAAAGTTGTATGAAGAGTTGTTTTACGATGATGAGCCATTAGTCGCAACTAGCTATGACAAAATAAAATTAGTACAGGCTCCTACTAAGGGGCTTGATAATATCGATAACCTAATCAGAGAATTTCAGAATGCATGTGATGCCTATGATAATGCACGCGTCAGTGAGCTGCTATGGAGTTTGATTCCGCAACACAAGGTGCAGCTCGACAGGAGTTCGGAATCGAATGTGATACCGTTACCAGTGGTGGCGAAATGAAGCAATTATTAACCAAGGCAGTATTTCCTGTCGCTGGTATGGGCACACGCTTTTTGCCTGTGACGAAAGCAACCCCAAAAGAAATGCTACCAATTGTAGATAAACCCTTGATTCAGTATGCAGTCGAAGAAGCGGTTGAAGCAGGCATCACTGAATTAATTTTTGTTACCAGTAGCAGTAAGCGTGCGATCGAAGATCATTTCGATAAAAACTATGAGCTTGAGTCAGAGCTTGAAAAAAAAGGCAAGCATGAACTACTTAAGGTGGTACGTAGCATTGTGCCCGATGGCGTGTCATGTATCTATGTGCGCCAACCTGAGGCACTAGGCTTGGGGCATGCGGTACTCTGTGCTAAGAGAGTGGTAGGTAATGCGCCATTTGCTGTTATTTTAGCTGATGACTTGATTGATGGCGGTAATGTGAGTTGTCTTAAACAGATGGCGGAGCTTTATGAGACTAAGCGTTCGAGCATTTTAGGTGTTGAGAAAGTTGCTCATAGTGATACGGATAAATATGGGATTGTGGCAGTTGAAGATGAAGTGTCCGTGGTGAGCTCGGTACAGGAGATTGTTGAGAAACCGAATCCGAATGATGCGCCTTCAAATTTGGCGGTAGTAGGCAGATATATCCTTAGCCCGCAAATTTTTCATATCCTTGAAACGACAGGTCGTGGCGCGGGTGGTGAATATCAATTAACTGATGCCATAGCTAGATTGTTATTAGAGGAGCCTGTGTTAGCTTACCAGTTTGATGGCAAACGTTTTGATTGTGGTAGTAAGCAGGGTTATCTGGAAGCAACGGTAGAGTATGCGTTGAAGCATCCTGAGCTGGGCATAAATTTTCGCCGTTATTTGGCGGCATTATCTTGTTCTGGTACATAAGTTGCGCGATCACCTAATCTTAATAAGTGCGAAACATCACCAATCGGTGGCTGGCAACTAAAAGCTCTCATGATATGTAAGGGAAGTATAAGAAGTTGAAAGTTTTAAAATGGTGTCCCGGAGAGGATTTGAACCTCCGACCCTTCGCTTAGGAGGCGAATGCTCTATCCAGCTGAGCTACCGAGACACTAGATTCTGCTCGGGTATTGTAACGTTTCACGCTAAGCTCCGATAGAATATTTATCTACGACGGATGCCCTAAGCGACTTTTCTTTGATGATTTACGCTGAGATACGCGATCTGTTTCGATAATAAACTGCGTGATAGTATGTTGCTGTAACCTTGAAAGGCCGCAAAAACTTGCGCCAAAAATTCCTGTTTTGTTATCTCGATGTTTCGCCTCAATTGCGCACAATACATCATGTTTTGGTAAATGCATAAGACAATCTTGATAAAATGTTCCGGGATTAATGTTTTCTATATGGTTCCCGGGAATCTTTACAGCAATCCCATCTACTGAAATATTTACTATTTCACCATGAATGGATTTCATCTCTGGATGCGATAAGACAACTTCAATATTGTCCTGAGGTATTATTCTGTGAGCTAGTCGTTGTTGCGTGTAGAGGATATGAGTCGGCATACTAACCTGAAAGGAATCAGGGATACAGGTGTAGTCATCTTTAAAAACTCGTGAATGCCAATTTAGCTTTGAGGTTTTTAAAAATGCTTCGATATTTACTTGTTCTGAATTATTAAGTAATGCGTTGCCACTACCCGGGCGTAGTAATTCGAGTAACATTATTTTTTCTTTTAGGTCGATATCAATGATGGAACTAAAATAGGTGGTTGTAGAGTCATCTATATGTAGACGTAGATTGGCGACACATTGATGGGCAGTTTCAAGTAATTGTATGATCCGTTCCTGCTCAACAATGTCCTTTGTGTGACCCGGTGTGTTGTTATCTATACCCGATGAGTTGTTATCCATGTCGATCCCCCTTATTGAGGATTACTCGTTAAAAATCCCTCGTTTGTTCTAGGCACTACTAAGACAAACACCATGTGAATGATGTGTCATTTTACCGAAATGATTGTAAGCACTATTACTTTGTGGTAATTGGCCACGCAATACGTTTAATGTCATTTCAGTTTTTCTTTGGCTTAGACTTATGATACGGCCGTTAATTTGGTTTTGATCACTGCATAATTGTAATTGTCGATTAAGGCTATCCCAGCTTTGTAATAAAGCTTGGGATGGGTCTTTTTGAGACAAAAAATGGCGTACCGTCCCCAGTTTTTTTTGATAACCCATGTTGGTAACGAGTTGTAGTCGCTTGCGAGCATGTGCTTCTAGATCGGCAAGTAAAGAGCGTTTTTCTTGGCTAGTTTTATCCATCTGTGCTGCGTCAGAATTAGCCAACGCATTGCGTTCATCACTAAGAATTTTAGCCATAGTTTTGGCTAACGTTATCTCTGCGCTGAGTTGATTAAGAAATTCTATTTGCATGGCTTTATATGTAGCTTAATATGTGTTGGGAGACTATTCTGTGTCCAGTTCAAAGCCAATGATTTTATCGGCAACACGTTCTGCGTTGATCTCAAAATTGCCGCTGTTTAATGCACTACGCAACTCAGAAACTTTTTGGTTATCAACGACGGGTACTGTTCTTAGCTGCTCTTCAATTTGCCTGGGTTTAACAGCGGTATCAGTAATGCTAACAACGTCTTGAGGTGATGATTGAACCACGCTTGAGCCAAGCCTTGCTGTACCGGCAACGGTACTTCTTGCGTCACTGAGTACACTCGCGCTGTTCCTGGTAATTTCAATTGTCACATTTAGCTCCTGCTATAGCCCCGTATAGTTTCGCGAGGTTTTCAGCCATTTTAACGGCTGCATTCATCTAAGCTTTAATTCATTACAGCCTCACGCTAACAACCCCCTGCGACGTGACGACTGCTTTGATTATACGGTCTGAACTTAAATTTTTCACGGATATGCGCTCTCCGTTTGCACCATTGGCTAGCGCTTCACCAACCATTCGTACTTCAATCCCTGCAAGTACCGCGCGTATGGTGACCTTATCACCACGATTGACCAGTTGTCTACGATTGACAGTATGTGGGCCTATCGGTTTTCCGCCGCTGAGAGTCCGTTTAGTAACCATACCGACGATATCATCAATATGCTGATAATACCCTTGCCGTAGTTGTGTTAATTCTGTGTATTTTAAGTGGATATCGCTATGTGATAGTACGGTACCACGTGGTATACCCTGTTTAGCGACGACAATTTTGCCAAATTGACGCACCGTTGCACCGAGATAGAACTTCCATGGTTTTGGGCTACTACATTTAACTGCGATAGCAATGCGGCCGCGTAATTCACCTATGCCGCGTACCGTTGTTGCTAAGGGTTGGTCGCATTGCTGAAGCCGTAGGCGTTTATCAACTCGATTGAGTTCAATTTCAATATCCAAGCCATCGCTACTAAGCTGTTCATTGATATGCTGAAACACAGCTTTTTCAATTGACGCATGGCTTTGTACTCCTTGTGCCTCTTGTAATTGTTCAGATGAGTGAGCGAGATAGGGCATGCTCAGCATGATGAGTAATGCTGATACTTGGGTATAAAGACTGTTAGTTGTTTGTTTCATCGTGTGTTGACTGATTTAAATGTAAAAGATAAAGCAATAAATATGCCGAATAGTGAATATCAAGCTTAAAACCTGAAGAGATATATTTATTGTAGCTATGTCTAAGTTGCTAGGTAATTTTCCTTAGGGGCGCTCTCAATTACCTGAGTGAGCGTGATTCTGAGGCATTTTTTATGCTGGCACCAATAGTCCCCAGGAAGTGTACCCCTAAAGGGGATATTGAGCAGAATCCTTGGGGTATAACATCGCCAGTGCGAAAAAGGACCAGAATCTCGCCACGAATGGTAATTGAGAACGCCTCCTGCACCTCAAGACCGTTCGCGGGAACATGGTAGCGTGGTTGTCAGCTTAAATACGTTTCACTTGCCGCTTTAACGGCATTGCATTGCCTCATCGTCAGGCTGTTTCGTTGCAATTCCATGAGAAATTACGCTGTAATGCAGACTCCCACTGACAAAACCATACTTGGCACAGAGGCTGCATTAAGCTCATCAAACGAATCACTACGTGCTCCCACGCTTTCGCGGGGGCAGAGTCTCGGGGTACTACGTGCCCTCGGGGTACAAAGAGTTTAATTAAGATGAAAATCAGTTTCGAAAATGCCTTAGGAATCCATGCTGATGCGCTATCACTGCGTAGCAAGCGTTTAGAGATTCTGGCTGCTAACTTAGTTAATGCGGACACTCCTGGTTATAAAGCCAAGGATATCGATTTTCGTAGCGTCCTTAATAATGTCTCAGCCGAAGGCACTGCAAAGACTTTAAAGACTACACATGCTGGCCATATCAGTGCAGGCACTTCAGGTGCTGATTTTGAAATTAAATACCGCATTCCAACTCAGCCAACGGTAGATGGTAATACCGTCGAAGCTGAGGTTGAGCAAGCTGAGTTTGCGCGTAATGCCACGCAATATCAGGCTAGTCTACAATTCCTGAGTGGACGTTTCTCAGGCCTGCGCAAAGCGCTTACAGGAGAATAACCATGGCACTATTCGGAGTTTTTGATGTTGTTGGTTCTGCCATGAATGCGCAGACAGTACGGCTGAATACCATAGCCAGCAACCTTGCTAACAGCAATACCGTAGCTGAATATCCAGAGGACACCCACCGTGCGCGTCATCCTGTCTTTGCCACCATGATTAAAGAATTTGGTAATGAGGCAACAGCAGGTGTACGCGTCACGGGTATTGTCGAAAGCCAGGCGCCACTTAGGACACAGTTTGCTCCGGATCATCCATTAGCGAATGAAGAGGGCTATATCACCTTACCCAATGTTAATGCGATTGAAGAAATGACCAATATGATTTCTGCATCACGTTCTTACCAGCAGAATGTAGAAATATTAAATACCACTAAGCAGTTACTGGAACGCACCCTGACCATAGGGCAATGACACCCCAAGGGCACGTAGTACCGTACGTAGTAGCAGGAGTTAGAAAATGAACGACTTAGATATTAGTAGACTGCAAAGTCTTGGCATTGCGACTCAGCCAAGAACACAAGAAACCTCAGAACTGGGCCAGAATGATTTTTTACGAATAATGTTGGCGCAACTGGAAAACCAGGATCCAACCTCGCCACTGGAAGGTAATGAATTCTTAAGCCAAATTACGCAGTTCAGTATTGCTGATGGAATTTCTGGTCTCAATGATTCATTTAGTGGCCTAGCTAATTCACTAACTTCAAACCAAGCTTTGCAGGCATCGGCATTAGTCGGTCGCTCGGTCTTGGTGCCAGGTGATACAGCTGAGTTATCAGAGAATGGAACCCTGCAAGGGCGAGCAACACTAGCTGAAGGTGCGAATTCAGTGACCGTCGATATCTTTAACCAAGGCGGTGAGTTGGTCAATACCCTTCAGCTTGGCCCTCAAAGTGCAGGCAATGTTAATTTTGCCTGGGATGGGTTGACCAATGGAGGCACACCAGCAGAGCAGGGTGCTTACCGAGTCGTTGCTAGAGCCAATGTAGGGGGAACAGAACAAGCGCTGAGCACCTTGATTTCAGCACGAGTAGACAGCGTCACACTACAGAATGGAGGCGGCAGTTTAGAGGTTAATCTCGCAGGGATTGGCCCAGTCAGTTTTTCTTCCGTTGCGGAAATTCGTTAATAATATTTAGTTAGGAGAATATACTATGCCATTTAGAACAGCCCTTAGCGGTATTAATGCCGCTTCATCACAGCTCCAGGTTATTGGTAATAACATTGCTAATGCCAATACCACGGGTTTTAAATTATCACGTACCGAATTTGCTGATATCTTTGCAGCATCCAATATTGGTTCACCATCGGATGCAATTGGTGCCGGTGTGCGTGTTTCAAATGTTAGTCAGCAGTTCACCCAAGGTAATATTGATTTTACTGATAATGGCCTGGATGTTGCCATTAACGGTGGTGGATTTTTTCAGCTAAGTGACAATGGCGCAAATGTCTATTCGCGTGATGGTGCTTTTAGTGTCGATTCGCAGGGTTTTATTGTTAATAGTAGTGGCCAGCGTTTGCAAGGTAATTTAGGCGACGCAGCTGGTAATATTACGCCGACAGTGGGCGACCTTCAAGTCAATAGTACAGGTAATCTATCGCCTGCCGCATCTAGTCGTGTTGAACTTGGACTGAATCTTGATGCCTCTGCGATAGCGCCTACTGCCGCCTTTGATGAAACGAACCCTGCTAGCTTTAATTCAACCACATCGTTAACGGTGTTTGACAGTTTAGGTGGAGCACATCTAGCGACAACCTATTATCGTAAAACTGGCGACAATGCTTGGGAAACCCATCTCTTTATCGATGGTGCTAGAGTGGATGAAGCTACGGTGGGAGCTGGAGCATTGACCTTTAATAATAACGGTACGATCTTAACACCTGCTAACGGCGAGGTCGCCTATAACGCTTTTGCAGTGAACGGTGGTGCAGCCACATTAAATTTAACTCTAGATTATACCGGCTTAGGCTCACCAACAACACAGTTTGGTGCTAACTTTGCGGTTAACTCTCTTGATCAAAATGGTTTTCCTCCGGGTTCGCTAAGTGGTATTGATATTGGTGATGATGGGGTTATTTTGGCGCGTTTCTCTAATGGTCAGTCTAACCCACTAGGACAAATCTTTTTGACAGACTTTGAAAACCCACAAGGTCTACGCCAACTGGGTGGCAACACTTGGGTGCAAAGCGCTGATTCAGGTGATGCTCGGCGTAATTCACCGGGTGTTGGTGGCGTTGGTCTTTTGCAATCTGGTGCTTTAGAGGGATCTAATGTTGATATCACCGAAGAGCTAATTAGTATTATCTCTGCGCAGCGTAGTTTCCAGGCTAATGCCGAAGTTATTACGACCGCAGATACCTTGGTACAAACCATTATTAACATTCGCTAAACCTAAATGATTAATAAAGAGTAGTGAGTTATGGATCATAGTCTCTATGTTGCGATGAGCGGTGCCAAGCAAACCATGTTGGCGCAGGCGATCAATGCCAATAACCTGGCGAACTTAAGCACGGTTGGCTTTCGTGCCGATCTCGCATCCATGCAGAGTTCGAGCGTCGAGGGTGTTGGTTTGCCGACACGTGTTAACTCTGTGGTGGGCTCTGATGGCTCGGATTTTTCAGAAGGTCATCTTAACTATACCGAACGTGAGCTTGATTTTGCGATTAATGGTGATGGTTGGATTGCTGTTGAAGGTGCTAACGGTGAAGAGGCCTATACTCGCGCTGGCGATATGCGTGTTAACAGCTTAGGCCAATTGACCACGGGCGGCGGTTTGCTCGTGCTTGGCGATGGTGGACCTATTGCGCTGCCACCTTTTGAGAAGCTAGAGATTGGTAAAGATGGCACTATTTCAATTAGAGCTACCGGGCAGGCTGCCAACACCTTGCAGTTAGTCGATCGTGTCAAATTAGTTAACCCACCAGTTGCAGATTTATTGAAAGGTAAAGATGGTTTATTCCGTCTTGCCGATGGCGATACTGCAGTACCTGATGGTAGCGTGGCTTTAATTTCTGGTGTATTGGAATCAAGCAATGTTAATGCAGTTGATACGCTATTAAATACAATCACCTTAGCAAGAGAATTCGAATTTCATATTAAAGTAATGGAAACCGCTCAACAAAATGATGAAGTGACAACACAGTTGCTGCGCATTAGCTAATCTATAAACGGACAGAAGAAATAGAGGTAAACCCATGAATTCTGCATTATTTGCCGCAAAAACAGGTTTGGATGCACAGCAAACTCGTGTTGCTGTTATCTCTAATAACCTGGCCAACGTTAGTACCACGGGTTTTAAACGTGACCGTGCTGTATTCGAAGACTTGCTTTACCAAACTGTTCGTCAAGTAGGTGCGGCATCGTCACAGGATACGTTGCTGCCATCAGGTTTGAATATTGGTACCGGTGTACGTGTTGTCGCAACAGAAAAATTACATACGCAAGGTAATATCACGATTACGGATAACCCATTAAACGTAGCGATACAAGGGCGAGGGTTTTTACAGGCCTTGCTGCCTGATGGCACGCTGGGGTATACCCGTGATGGTTCTTTGCAAATCGATGCACAGGGACAGTTGGTTAATTCCTCGGGTTTTGCCATTCAACCGGCAATCACCATTCCACAAGCATCGTTGAGTATTACAATTGGTACCGATGGTACTGTGTCAGCACAGCTTGCTGGGCAGTCAGCGCCAACACAGGTGGGCACTATTCAACTGGTTGATTTTGTTAACCCAGTGGGCTTGCAGCCTAATGGCGACAATCTATTCCTTGAGTCGGCTTCCAGTGGTGCGCCTCAGGCAGGCACACCCGGCTTGAATGGTTTAGGTACCCTGATTCAAGGTGCTGTTGAAAGCTCTAACGTTAACGTGGTTGAAGAGCTGGTGAGTATGATTGAAGCGCAACGTGCTTATGAGTTGAACTCTAAAACAATCGAAACGGTTGACCAGATGTTGCAATTTGCCAGCAATAATCTTTAGTCACTAGCCCGGAAGTTATGGGAGCAGGTATGAGTAAATATCGCATCATAAAAATAGCGCGAACAACATTCATTTTAGTGATGATGATGGGTTTGGGCGCTTGTGCGAATAATAATTTGCGTAAAAACGAGTTTGAACCGCCGGTATATGACGTATCGCCACCGCCAGCGCCAACCAATGGTTCTATCTTTAGCTCACAGTATAAAATCACACTGTTTAAAGATAAAAAAGCCAATCAGGTGGGTGACCTTTTAACGGTTGTTTTGGTGGAACAGACAACAGCCAGCAAATCGGCTGATATTGTTACTGATAAAGAGACGACTATTAACATAGCCAACCCAACGGTACTCGGTCGGGCAGTTACATTTGGTAGCCGATCATTAGCAACCAATATTGCCACCGAGAATGAGTTCGAAGGCTCTGGTAGCGCTAACCAAAGTAATCGTCTTGATGGCAGTGTTTCCGTAGTCGTTGAACAAGTGTTGCCCAACGGAAATTTACGCGTTCGTGGTCAAAAACTCATCACTATTAATCAGGGCGATGAATTTGTTCGCGTCACGGGACTGGTTCGGCCTGAAGATATTCGTGGTGATAATACTGTGCTATCAACGCAGATTGCTGATGCGCATTTTAGCTATGGCGGCCGTGGTGTGATTGCCGATTCAAATTCGATGGGGTGGTTGGCACGATTCTTCAATAGTCCTTACTGGCCACTTTAAAACGACGGATATTTGTCATGTACAACAGCTTGCATCAACGTTCCCTTAGGGGGAAAAAAGGTTTTCGATTTAGCAAAAGTATTTTTGCATTGGCTTTATCATTGCTATGCATAACGTTTGTACAAGTGGTAAGTGCTGAACGCATCAAGGATCTAGCAGCTATTGCCGGTGTTCGTAATAACCCATTAGTCGGCTATGGCCTGATTGTCGGGCTCGATGGAACGGGTGATCAAACCAGTCAAACGCCGTTTACGGTACAAAGTGTTCTGAGTATGTTGCGTCAATTTGGTGTCACTATTCCGCCAGGTGTCAATCCTCAGTTAAAAAATGTTGCCGCAGTTGCCTTGCATGCAGAATTACCTGCCTTTGCCAAACCGGGGCAAACGATTGATGTAACGGCATCCTCAATTGGTAATGCTAAAAGCTTGCGTGGTGGTAGCTTGTTGGTAGCGCCATTGCGTGGTGTTAATGGTGAGATTTATGCTTTGGCACAAGGCAATCTTGTTGTTGGTGGTTTGGGTGTTTCTGGTGCTGATGGTTCGAGCATCACTATTAATGTGCCGAGTGTTGGCAGAATACCCAACGGTGCAATTATTGAACGTGCAGCACCAACTCAGTTCGGTACTGAAGACGCCATCGTTCTTAATTTACATACACCTGATTTTACAACAGCGAAACGCTTGGCTGAAATTGTCAATGAATCATTAAATATCGTTGTGGCACAGCCAATTGATGCCACATCGGTATTTATTCGTGCACCGCAAGATGCTGGACAACGTGTTTCATTTGTTTCGTTGATAGAAAATCTAACCGTAGAACCAGGTGAGGCTGCAGCGAAAATTATTGTTAATTCACGCACCGGCACAATTGTTATTGGCAGTCATGTCAGAGTGGCGCCAGCAGCGATAACTCACGGCAGCCTCACTGTGACCATTACAGAAGATGCCTCAGTGAGTCAGCCTGGCCCGCTGTCGCAAGGTGAGACGCAGGTGATTGCCGATACCGGAATTACTGTTGACCAAGGTGATGGCCGGGCATTTTTATTTGAGCCAGGCACTTCACTTGAAGCTATCGTCCGTGCCATCAACGAGGTTGGCGCTGCGCCAGGTGATTTGGTGGCTATTTTAGAAGCACTTAAACAGGCCGGGGCGTTACGTGCTGAGCTAATCATTATCTAGCTATGACTACTATCAGCTCAAATAGTATTTATACCGATTTTAATAGTCTTTCTTTGCTGCGCAAGGATGCGCAGCTGAATCCTGAATCGGATGCGACGCTGCGCGAAGTAGCGCAACAATTTGAGGCATTGTTTTTGCACATGATGTTGAAATCAATGCGCTCAGCGGTGTCTGAAAGCGATTTGATGTCGAGTCAGCAAACCGGGTTTTATCAGGAAATGTTGGATCAGCAATTGTCAACCGAGTTACCAAAACAAGGTGGCATTGGCTTGGCGGAGATTATTGTTGAGCAACTGAGAGGGCAAGGCAACAGAGAATTTCTCGATCCTGATGGAGCATTGCATGCACCATTTAATATTTCAGGTATAGCACCTGCTTCTAGTTCGAAAGCGACCTCTGAGGCCGCCACTTTGGTTGGCGCAGAACATAGCAAGCAAGACCGCGCTCAATTTATTCAAGATTTGATTCCCTCTATTGATAGCGCAGCGGCACGTCTCGGTGTTAATCGCGATGCGATTCTTGCCCAGGCAATTTTAGAAACAGGCTGGGGACAATCGATTATTCATGATAGCGAAGGCCGCAGTAGTCATAATCTCTTTGGTATTAAAGCTGATGAGCAATGGTCTGGCGCGCGTGTTACCGCTAAGACGTATGAGTTTATTGACGGTAGCCTGCGGCCACGCTATGAAGACTTCCGTTCGTATGGCTCTTATGACGAATCGATCAATGATTATGTTAATTTTTTAAGCGCTAATCAGCGCTACGAAGATGCATTGAAGCATGGTGGTGATGCCGGTGTGTACGCTGAAAAAATTCAGCAAGCGGGCTATGCAACAGATCCAAATTATGCAGATAAAGTAAAGAATATTATTGCTGGCGATACTTATCAGTCATTGCTTGCCAATGCTGGTGCTAGCGCTGAGGCGAGACTTAGATAATGGCAGGTCTACTCGATATTGGTGCCAGTGCGCTGAATGCAAACAGGCAGGCACTTGCGACCACAAGTAATAATATTGCTAACGTTAATACAGAAGGCTTTAGCCGTCAGCGTGTTGGTTTTAGTGAACGCCCATCAGATGATACAGGCCTGATAAGGATTGGTAATGGTGTAACGGTTGACTCAGTTTCGCGGATTTATGATGCGTTTTCGGTCAACCAGGTGAGAATTAATAATGCATCATTTTCGAGTTTTGACACACTTAACAATTTTTCAGCCCAGTTAGATAACATCCTTGCTGATTCTAATGCTGGTTTATCACCGGCGATATCCGGTTTTTTTGATTCCTTGCAAGAGCTTGCTACTGACCCCGGCTCGACTGCAACACGCCAGGTATTATTGTCAGAGGCAGAGTCATTAGAGTGATGAATGATCAGCCCAAAATCTTGCAACAGCGGATTAAGGTCTCGTCCATCGAG
>JAESQP010000115.1 GCA_016765075.1 Gammaproteobacteria bacterium | reverse complement strand
TGCCAAAGATCAATATTTTTAACCGGTTTTTTATTTGCTGTTTTCCAGCCACGGCGCTTCCAATTGACTATCCATTGATTAATACCGTCCATGACGTATTTGGAATCTGTCAACAAACGTACCTTACAACCACGCTTAAGGCTTTCCAAGGCGACAATAGCCGCCATCAGTTCCATACGATTATTAGTGGTTTCAGGTTCTCCACCATGGAGCGTTTTCTCGTGATGGTTTTGACGCAAAAAAACGCCCCAGCCACCAGGCCCTGGATTACCACGACAAGCGCCGTCAGTATAAATCTCTACTTGTTCAGTGGTTTCTGGCTTAGTCATTCTTTGGGTTCGAGTATAAATAATGAACATTGCCTCTGGCAGCAGGTCGCACCAAACCCTTGGCACCAAGCAAATGCTGGCGTGCGGGCCAACGTGGCCGCACTGGCGTCAACATAGATTCACATTTACGTGTTAATAACAGATAGCCTGCGGCAAAAGGCGGCTGCCAACGATCGCCAACACGTTCCATAAACTGCAGCTTGCTCATAATACCGTTGTGTTTAATGGGTGGGCGATAAAAATAATGGTGGCAAGAGAGCGTATCAAAACCAAGCAATTTACACCAATCCTTAATACGTGCGATGCTACGAAAATGCCCGTTCCATGGGAAACGGCCGCCAAACTTGGCCGCCACGCGCCAACCACCCCAAAGACTCCAGGGGTTAAACCCCATGATCACAGCATGCCCTTGAGGGATTAATATACGATCAACTTCACGCAGCACCTGGTGTGGGTCTACGGCATATTCCAAGGTATGAGGCATTACCACAACGTCGACACTATCGGAATCAATAGGCAAGGCATCAGCCGCAGCGCAGCAAGTCGCACGCGGTGCTGATGGGCATTCATCGATAATGCTACGGTGATGGATGCGGCTACCACGCAACAAATCATTTGCCGTAGGCGAGCCCAGCTGTATAAGGTGATAGCCAAATAATTCTGGCAGCACTTGATCAAGCAAATCTTGCTCGGCAGCAAGTAGGCGTTGACCCAAAGGCTGTTGATACCAACGGCTTAACTCTCTGCTTTTTTCGTCAACTGTTTGCTTGCGCTTCACTGCACTGTGTCCAACTTGCCTATTTGATTCATCTCAGTTAATCAGTCTTGTGCTATATAATAGCGTCAATTTAATCGTAACCAAAGCACTGCGCTATCCTACTATGATTGATGTCCAGCCAATCCCAATATTTGATGACAACTATGTTTGGCTAATACGCCACGCGACACAAGCGGGTGGCTCACTTGATCATGCCGTGGTGGTTGACCCGGGTGATGCCCAGCCCGTACTCACCTTTCTTGAACAAGAGAAACTCACGCTTAGTGCCGTATTAATCACCCACAAATGTTTTGACCATGTCGCGGGTATTGGTGCTCTAATCGCACAGCACCCAGCACCGGTCTACGGCCCATCCGTTGACACTATTCAGGGTGTCAGCCACCCGCTGGCTGACAATGCGGTGATTACAATCACCCCACTGCTAAAATTCAAGGCAATGTTAGTGCCAGGCCATACCCTTGGCCATTTGGCTTTTTATACCCAAGAAGACCGTACTACTCTAGATACTTCAAGCCATGTATTCGTTGGTGATGTCATGTTCGCTGGCGGCTGTGGCCGTATCAAGCAAGGTGGCACTGCTAAGCAAATGTTTGATTCCTTGCAAAGACTCGCCAAATTACCGCAAGATACCAAAATCTATTGTGCTCACGAGTACACACTGGCCAATCTGGCTTTTGCGCAGACCGTTGAGCCTGGCAACCCAGCGATAGCACAACGTGTTGAGTCCATCGTAGCCCTGCGTAACAATAAACAGCCGAGTTTACCGTCAATAATGAGCGAGGAATTAGCGACAAACCCGTTTTTACGTTGTACAGAGCCAGAAATTGCTCAATCCGCCAGTGCATACGCCGATATATCAGTCACAACAGAGATTGATGTATTTACCGCATTGCGCAAGTGGAAGGATCAAGTCTAAGGCTCTCATTATTTATTATTATGATAAAAAACAATAAGTTTTTGATAAAAAATCCATATCAGGCAGTGATTATAGGCAGCATGGCTTGCTTGCTCTACGCTTGCACAAGCAACTACTCGCCATTGATCGGACCCCAAATCGCACCAGAAAATGACGCCAACACAGGCACTATGGTCAATAGCGTACCCGCAACTGCCACCAATACACCTATTACCGACAGCCAAATTCCTAAGCCACTGCACCGCATTGTCGTCAACACTGCGCCAGCCAAAAGAACCATACAGCCGACACCTGGCTGGACTGATGTCTGGCAGCGCATCCCTCATGGCTACGGCATCACCTTCACGGACAATCAACACATTCAGGCTCAGCGGCGCAGCTTCACCCGCAATCCAGACTATCTAAATCGCGTTTCTAAACGAGCGACACCCTACCTCTATTACATTGTCGAAGAAATCCAACGTCGCAATATGCCAATGGAGCTGGCACTGTTACCCATCGTAGAGAGTGCCTACCAACCTTTTGCTTATTCACCTAGTCGTGCTGCCGGTATTTGGCAATTTATACCAGGCACTGCACGTCATTATGGTTTGAAAATAAACTGGTGGTATGACGGCCGCCGCGACACGTATGCCGCCACCGATGCCGCCTTGAATTATCTGCAATATTTGCATGATGAATTTGATGATTGGTTGCTAGCTCTTGCTGCTTACAATACAGGCGAGGGCAATATGCGCAAAGCGATTCGGCGCAATCGCCAGCAAAACAAGGCCGTTGATTTCTGGTCGCTATCCCTGCCACGCGAAACACGAGACTATGTGCCACGCTTACTGGCGGTTGCCCAAATCATTAAGCAGCCAGATCAATTTGGCATCACATTACAAGCCATACCCAACTCACCACGGTTTACCCGCGTTGACATTGGCTCACAAATTGACCTGGCACTGGTAGAACAACTTGCCAAAGTGCCACTAGAGACAATTTATCGACTTAACCCTGGTCTCAATCAATGGGCGACCAACCCTAACGGTCCGCATCACATTGTCTTGCCACTTAACAAGGCAGAACAATTTAAATTAGCGCTTGCTGCACATCCACAAGAACAGCGTATTACCTGGCAGCGGCACAAGATTCGCTCGGGCGAAACACTCAGCCATATCGCTGACAAATATCGCACACGGGTTAGCGTACTTAAACAAGCCAATAATCTACGCGGCAACACGATTCGTGCAGGTCGAGAACTGATGATACCGGTTGCTGTAAAAAACGCTGATCGCTACGTACTCAGCGCAAGCCAACGGCTTGTACGCGCCCAAAGCTCGGGCTCTGGCTACAAGGTAAACTACACTGTTCGTCATGGCGACAGCCTGTGGAAAATCGCCAATCGTTACGGGGTAAGTGTATCTAAGCTAACACGTTGGAATGGACTCAGCAGAAAAAGCATTCTTAAACCTGGCCGCAAATTGGTTGTCTGGCCGCATGGCAAGCAAGCCAAACAACAGCACTACACCGTGCGCCGTGGTGATTCACTAGACCGAATATCACAACGCTTTAAAGTCAGCATTAATGATTTGCTGAATTGGAATTCTTTGGATAAAAACAAATACCTTCAGCCAGGACAAAAACTTAAAGTGGCCAGCAACGCTAGCTAGCCTGTGTGCGTTGCCATCATTTTTATTGCAGCTATTACCAGCACCAAAGCCAGCAACGCTTTTAAACGCGGCGAACTTAAACGCCTGACCGCAAGCTCTGACCCGATCAGCGCCCCTAGTACCACAGCGATAACATATTCAACCAAATGATCTGGCCACACCGTGTTGGCTGTCATATACCCTGCCAACCCTGCCAGCGAATTTGTCAACACAAACGCCGCAGCAACCCCGGCATTGGTGCGCATATCCGTCCAACGTAGCATTAATAACAAGGGGCTTAAGTAAACACCACCACCAATCCCAGTAAGCCCCGCGACAAGACCGAGCACTAGCCCAAGCGGTATTGCCACCACCAATCTCGTCGGTACTAGTTCATGCTCAAACTGACGTTGACGAAATAATTGCCAGGCGGCAAGTAGTAGGGCTGAGGCAACAACGTAGTAATATACCGAGGTTGATAGCGTAATGCTGCCACCAATATACGCCATAGGTAAGGCGGCCAAAGCCAGGGGTAAATATACTCGCCAGACAAAAAATCCTGCACGATAAAGCCGTAGCCAAACCAACGCCGCAACAAAGATATTCATCACTAACGCCGCTGGCCGCATACTTTCGGGGGCAAGGCTAAACAACGCCATTGCAGCTAAATAACCCGATGCACCACCGTGGCCAACCGAAGAATACAGCACCGCCATGACAAATAAAGCGATCAGCAATGGTGCTAATGAAGTGATTAGATCAATGATGTAACTTGCCTGGTTTTAATGTCGGGTTTAATCGCCAAGCTTTTCTAAAGAACTTTTTATGTGTCTGGGATAAAGAGCTGGAAAATTTCAGCTGCAAGACCGTGTTCCATAACACATCAGAGGTGTCCTAACTTAATATGGACAGCGCTTAATGGCGTATCGCCAACCACTTCAGCACGATGCCCATGTCGTGTGATATCAAATTGCTGATCGGCGAGCAATTTATCTTTAGCAATAAACATCTCGCCAGCGCTAAAGTCATGGTAGTTATCATTACGCAATGTAATACGCAAAACACCTGCCAAGATAATTATCAGTGTCGGATCACCCGCCACATGCCAATCAGCCTGGTAACCTTGATGGCTGTGACGTAAGCGAAAATTGACAGCATTGATCTGTTGCGACAACAACATCCCATTACGGTCATTCAAATCATATTGTGTTTCACAGAATATCGATAACCCCTCATTGTCGATATCGATTGTCATAATGTGTTGTGCTGGGTCTAACAAATCATTATTCATATCATGCCTGTTATACTGATTAACCAGTTACTCATTATCTTGTCTGCACCTTTCCACTGGCAAACACCCATATGAACGAACCCTGGCATCAAACCGTCATCGCCGCAACTGGCGCAAAGTCTGCAACAAAGCAAGCCGTCATTCAATCCTTATGGAGTGGCTACGGGGAGATCATTCGAGTCAAGCTGCATGATGGTAACGCACCGACGTGCATCGTCAAACATATTAAACCACCAACCACGAAACAGCACCCCCGTGGCTGGAATAGCGACTACGGCCATCAACGCAAATTACGCTCTTATGAGGTAGAAGCTACGTGGTATAACGATTGGAGTCAGCGTTGTGATGATCACTGCCGCGTACCACGATGCTACACCGCAGAGCAGTTTGGCGACGAAAATATCTTCGTACTAGAAGATATCGATGCTAGCGGGTTTGCACTACGCAAACATCAACTTGATATGACCGGGGCATTACCCTGTCTAAATTGGCTGGCCCACTTTCACGCAAAGTTTCTCAACGAAACGCCAGTCGGACTGTGGCCAACAGGCACGTATTGGCATTTAGCAACTCGATCAGAAGAATTTACAGCGATGCGCAATGGCGCTGTTAAACACGCTGCCATAGCAATTGATAAACGACTCAATGAGTGTCGTTTTCAAACCTTAGTACACGGCGATGCCAAGCTGGCAAATTTTTGTTTTTCATCTGACTGCAAGAAAGTCGCCGCTGTCGATTTTCAATATGTCGGGGGTGGCTGTGGTATAAAAGATGTGGTTTATTTGCTTAGTAGTTGTCTTGATGAAAATGAATGCGAGCGCCATGAATCCACACTGTTGGATTACTACTTTAATGCCCTGAAAATGGCTCTCAATACTTACCAAAATCGGGTAGATGTCGATGCCCTGGAAAGTGAATGGCGAAAACTTTATTCTATTGCCTGGGCCGATTTCTATCGCTTTCTACTCGGCTGGATGCCAACACACCAAAAGATTAACCGTTACACAAAAAAAATGGCCGACCAGGCATTGCAACAACTTGACCGCTATCATCAATAGAACACTCTCTCAGAAATCTCTGATATACCCAGACACCCGTTGTCAGGCATCCGGGAGTCACAACACATCTAAGCGGCTGTTATCATCGCCTCAAGAGCTAAAATCGCCTGTTCAGGCTCCATACGTTGAGTGTAGTCAACATCGACAAAGGCTTTAACAATGACGCCGTCTGTATCGACAATATAGGTTGCCGGTAGCGGCAGATCAAATTGCCCTTTGCCGTTGTGTTTTTGCAGGTCAATACCAAACCCATCATAAATAGGCCGCAATTCCTCAGGTAAGGTATGCACCAAACCAAGCTGTCGGGCATAGCTTGCATTGTCGTCCGTCAACACCTGAAAACCTAACGAATTTTTCTCTATTGTGTTCAATGATTCATCGGCCAACTCTGGCGTAATCGCCACCAACATTGCCCCCGCAGCATTAATACGATCTAACGCAGCCTGATAAGCGCGAAGCTCAAGATTACAATAAGGACACCAACCACCGCGATAAAACACAATCAACACCGGTCCATTTGCACGCAGTTGCGATAAGGTTAATGGGCTACCAAGTTGATTGGACAAAGTAAACTCGGGCAGAGTATCTCCTTCCTTTGGTACTCCAGATAACATGCCAGAATCAGCCAAGGCTTGCTTAGCTGCCTCCATTTTTTCTTGCGCGTCCGGCGGCGTATTAGCAACAAAGCCTACTTTAAATTCATCCAGCTGCTGTTGTAAGGACATAACCATCTCCATAAAAATTATTTAATATGACAAAAACCTAATCGAAGCTTACACAAACATAAAACATAGATGAAAACAAAAATATTAAAGGCTATTTAACAAACAATCATCACAAATCTTTAACTATTTAGCCTGTTTGTCATACGCCAAAACGCAAAAACGGCATGATAGAAAAATAGACAATAAACCCCACTACGGCAAGATAAAAAATAACCCGCCCCGGAGACTCAACAACCATATCAATCCAGGTACGCTGCATGCCTATTTTTTTTAGTTCGTCATATTCAGCTCGCACACGCTGATAGCGTTCTACCTGGTAGTTTTCCAACACTGCTTTTGCACTATCCAAATCACTCTCATCACGCAGCCATAGACCCGGGCTGGAAATACCCCAGCGCCCTCCAGGTGTCTCATAAAAATCAAACCCCTGCTCAGTCAACAGTTGTCGTATCTCTTCTGCTTCATCCTCTGGAACAGAACGTAAATTCATTAAACGAACTGACATATTACTTAACCTTGCAACTACCAACCATAGGCTGTAAATTTACTCAAGATGGCAGTGTATCAAACTGTTTGTCGATATGAGAGTGAGTGACTACCACGCAAAAATATTTAGCATCAAGCAAGCATATCGACTGGCGCACTGCTGAAATATTACTCAAAGCCAAAGAGTTAGCGAGAGAAATTAAAAGCAAGCAATAGCGAAAGTATGTTTTGAATGGGAGTGTTAGGAATTTTGTGTCAATCCTTTTAGTGTGTAACCTAATGCTGTCAGGAGAATTTATTATGACAGAAAAATTCGATTATTTGAGCTAGAGTAGTGTTGGCAAACAAGCCAAACCTATTTATATCCCTCATGCCATCAACAGCATTATTCCTTAGGTTTAATAAACTTCAGAGTAAAGCGGTCACTCTCCCCTATCGCCAGGTATTGATCGCGATCTTTATCTTGCAGTTTTAATGATGGCGGTAATGTCCAGACACCTTTTGGATGGTCTTTAGTGTCTTTCGGGTTTGCGTTTATTTCTGAACTACCAACAAACTTGAAGCCTGATTTTTCAGCGAGCTTGATAGCGTAGTCTTGATTAACATAGCCTGAGACTGCTTTCAGGTCTTGTTGAATTTTTGGGTTGCCACGATGTTCAACTACGCCCAAAATGCCGCCTGGTTTCAATGCTGTATATATCGCTTTATAAACGTCGTCAACATAACCGCCACTCATCCAGTTATGGATGTTACGAAATGTCAGCACTCTATCTACAGAGCCAGGCGGTGCAATGACTGTTTTTTCCGGCGGCGCGAGAACGGTGATATTAACTTTGCTATACACCTCATTGGATTTCATTTTTTCTTCAAAGTATTTTGCATTTTTTTGAAAATACTCGATGGAAGAATCAGGATCAAATCCTGCTGCATAGAAAATGCCTTTGTCTTTTAACAAAGGCGCCAGTATTTCGGTGTACCAACCGCCACCGGGTGAGATCTCAACAACAGTCATATCATTTTTTATATCAAAAAAGGATAGCGTCTCTAACGGATGTCGATACTTATCACGCGCTTTATTGGCATCGAGCCTATGCTCACCGGCAAGAATAGTTGTCAAGGTTGCTTTGGTCTCAGTCTCAGCAATAGCTGATGCGCTGAACATCATCGCCAACGTGACGACTAATGGTATGAGGGCAATTATAGTTTTACTATGTCTACCATGAGTCATATCTTTCATCGCTCAATGCTCCATATCTAAAAAAATCTGTACCAGTATACAGCGATTATTGCCTATGCTCTGCTACCGTTTCGGTATCGAATAATTTCGATAACATGGAACATCAAATCATTTGTCAAAGACAGGGTGCTAAGACGGTTCACTGTGGGACAAAGGGTCGGCGTCAGCCGCTGGTTAATGGTCCGTTAAACCAGAGGAGGTTCAATCGGTCAAAATTGGCGGTGATCCAAAGATCTCACATATTCAAGCGTGTGCTTTAAGCAGCGCATCGAGCTCTGGAATACATGACCCACAATTGGTGCCTGCTTTGAGTTTTTCACCTAAGCCTTTAACACTGTCTACACCCTCTTTGCTTATTGCTTCGATAATGGTTTTTTCACCGACATCAAAACAGGAACAAATGGTGCGACCAACATCCTTACGTGGTGTGCCGGGTTTGCCAGCAAGCAGGGACATGCGCTCAACATCGTTGAGTTGGTCTTTGGCAAACAGTTCTATTAACCAGTCGCGCTGGGGCAGCGATTTCCCGAACGAACTTTGAGGTGCAATATAAAGGCAAGATTGCAACCGCCCTTCTTTTAGATTCGCACTGCGATACCAACCGTGGGCTTTATCAGAATAATCGAGCCAATCGTCATCATCATCCGCATTCAACATGGTTCGAGAATAGGCATGCCAATCGGCAATAATGTCGTTGCCGCATAATTCATAACGATAACCGATTTTTTCTGGTATGCGCACCAGATAATCGAGCTTATCCTGCTGCGTAATTTCTGTTCTACTTAATATAAAACCATGCCAAAGCGAAGTGTAAGGAGATACGCTAACCGGTGTATGTTTAAGCTCGGGTTGGCCTGAGATGGGATCAACCACTGGGTTTACTACTGTATCAACGCGTGCATTGTTAGCGAACTGATCGTTCCAATGGATCGGCGCAAAGACCGAACCACGCGGTTGATTTTCTGTGACGACAACGCGTGCCAGCATTTCACCCCACTGGCTTTGCAGCTTGGCAATAGCACCATCAACGACACGATAGTTTTCAGCATCAGCAGGATTGATCTCGCAAAAAGGCTCGGACTGATGACTAAACAAACGTGCTGATTTACCGGTACGAGTCATGGTATGCCATTGATCACGCAAACGACCAGTATTAAGGATTAGCGGATATTCGGCACTTGCCGGATTAGCCGGTGCGGTCGGCGTTATAGCAACAAAACGAGCGCGACGACTGGGCGTATAGAAATCGCCATTAGCGAACAATCGTGCCTGCCCAATTAAAGACCCAGTTGTTGCATCGTCTTTCACTGGCCATTGAATAGGCACCATGTCAGCATACTCACTGTCATTGATATCGGACATTGCACCAATATCAAAGTCGCGATCATTATTATTTTCAAACCCGGACAAAGCTGCGTGTTCTCTAAAAATATCAGTGACATTGGCATAATCAAAACCGTTGCCAAAACCCATACGCTTGGCCACTTCAGCAATCATCCACCAATCGTGTTTGGCCTCACCCGCAGTCGGCAGAAACTTTCTCTGACGAGAAATACGCCGCTCTGAATTGGTCACTGTGCCGTCTTTTTCACCCCAGGCTGTGGCAGGCAACAAGACATCGGCACAGGCAGTGGTGTCGGTTTTTTCGATACAGTCTGAAACCACCACTAACTCACACTTATCGAGTGCACGTTTTACCCGGTTTGCGTCGGGCATGCTGACAACCGGGTTGGTCGCCATAATCCAGACGGCTTTGACCTTGCCCTCGTCGATAGCATTAAACAGATCAACGGCTTTAAGCCCAGGTTTCTCAGGCACCGAATTAACTTGCCAAAATCGCGCAACGGTATCGCGATGCGCTGGGTCTTCTAAATTCATATGCGCTGCGAGCTGGTTTGCTAATCCGCCCACTTCGCGCCCACCCATAGCGTTGGGCTGGCCAGTAATAGAAAATGGCCCCATACCAGGATGGCCAATGCGGCCTGTGGCTAAATGGCAATTAATAATGCTGTTGACCTTGTCTGTGCCACTGGAGGACTGATTAACCCCTTGCGAATAGAGACTCACTACTTTTTTGGTGGTCGCAAACATTTGATAAAAGCGGGCAACATCAGCAGCATCAAGATCGCAAGCCTGGGCTACCGCTGTAATTGAGGAAGCGGATTCACGCGCCGTATTTATCGCTGCGCTAAATCCTTCGGTATGATTTTCAAGGTATTCAAAGTCAAGATGATCTTCACGACGGAGGAAATTCAACAGGCCATTGAATAACATGACATCACTGCCAATACGTAGTGGCAAATGTAAATCGGCAATGACGCAGGTTGCCGTCTTGCGCGGATCAAGCACAATGATTTTTAATTCAGGTCGTTCTTCTTTAGCTTTGACAATACGTTGGTAGATCACTGGATGACACCAGGCCGTATTCGACCCGACCAATATAATCAGGTCTGCTAATTCCAGATCTTCATAACAGCCCGGCACGGTGTCGCTGCCGAAAGCACGACGGTGCCCGGCTACCGATGAGGCCATGCACAAACGAGAATTGGTGTCGATATTGGCGCTGCCAATAAAGCCTTTCATCAGCTTATTGGCAACGTAATAATCTTCGGTTAACAATTGCCCTGAAACATAGAACGCTACTGCATCGGGGCCATGCTCTGAGATAACGGCTGTGAATTTATTGGCGACGGTATCAAGCGCTTCATCCCAACTGACTTGTTCGCCAGCAATTTTAGGCACCAGCAAACGGCCCTCTAAATCAATGGTATCGGCTAAAGCTGAGCCTTTAGAACAAAGCCGACCATAGTTGGCTGGATGTTCTGTATCACCTTTTACGCTGGCAACTATACTGGCAGCGCCATCTGCGGTTTGTGAAACGATGACACCACAACCAACACCGCAATAGGGGCAGGTAGTACGCACTTCGTGTTCGACGTTTTGTGCCTGCGTCATGGCAACGTATTAACTTGCTGCGGCTTGAGCTGGCTTACTGCTATTCTCTGCATCGTCAGGCAACGTCAAAAACAACACGCCTGCTTCGACAATCACGCTAAATGCTTTTGTTCTGCCTTCATCGGGTGAACACGCTTCGCCATTGCGCATATCAATCTTCCAATTATGCAAAGGACAAGTCACAGTATGTTCGCAAATAATGCCTTGCGATAAGGGGCCAGCTTTATGCGGGCAAAGATCTAACAACGCAAACACCTCATCATCAGCATTGCGAAACACAGCAATGTCACCTTGTGCAGTGCGCACTACGCGTGAACCTAGCTGCGGTATATCTTCTAATTTTCCAATTTCTAATAAGGACATTTTCAACCTATGATTATGCGATTTCAGTAAGCGGCTCAAATTCGTTTTTGTGCGCGCCTTCAGCACGTTGCTTCCATGGGTCGTCTTGCATGTGTTTTTGTGAATCGAGGAAGCGTTGCGCAAGCGCTTTACGACCGCCTTCATCATCAACAATATATTCTTTAATACGACTCAGGCCAACACGCTCAATCCACGGCGCAGTACGTTCCAAATAATGTGCTTCTTCACGGTAAAGTTGAAGAAAAGCAGCGCAATACTCTAACACTTCTGCCTCGGTTTCTACCTTGCAAAGAAAATCAGTCGCACGCACTTTAATACCGCCGTTACCACCAACATGCAGTTCCCAACCGGAATCAACAGCGACTACACCAAAGTCTTTAATCGTTGCCTCAGCGCAATTACGCGGGCAACCTGATACGGCCAATTTAATTTTATGCGGTGCCCAGGCGCCCCAGGTCATTTTTTCAAGCTTAATGCCCATCGTTGTTGAATCTTGCGTACCAAAGCGGCACCATTCTTTACCAACGCAGGTCTTGACTGTACGCAAACCTTTAGCATAGGCGTGACCGGAAACAAATCCGGCGCGACTGAGATCACCCCATACTTTCGGCAGGTCTTCTTTTTTAACACCCAAAAGATCGATGCGTTGACCGCCCGTCACTTTAACTGCTGGAATATTGTATTTATCTGCCACATCAGCAATAGCACGTAGTTCTGCTGGGTTGGTCATACCACCCCACATGCGCGGTATGACGGAATAGGTACCGTCTTTTTGAATATTGGCGTGCGCACGTTCATTAATAAAACGTGATTGGTAGTCATCCCACTCACCCGGCCACGCGCAAACTAAATAATAATTCAACGCTGGTCGACACGAGGCACAACCATTGGCTGTGTTCCATTCCATGCTTTGCATAATGTCAGGAATCGTTTTTAATGTATTCGTAATAATAGCCTTGCGTACTTCATCATGCGTGAACTCTGTGCATTTACACATGGCTTTTTTCTTTGGCGTTTCAGAATAGTCACCTACCACTGACGCAAGAATTTGCTCGACCAAACCGGTACATGAACCGCACGAACTCGATGCCTTGGTATGGGCGCGTACATCATCCAGTGTGAACAAGCCCTTTTCGCGAATGGCATTAACAATGTCGCCTTTTACAATACCGTTACAACCACAAATCTCAGCCGTGTCAGGCAAAGCAGCGGCAGCATTGGTTGCACCATGCCCAGCCTCGCCAATATGGGTCTGGCCAAATAACAGGCTTTCGCGAAAATCACTAATATCAGTGCCATTACGCATCAGGTCGAAATACCAGGCACCATCAACGGTATCGCCATAAAGCACTGCGCCGAGTATTTTGTTGTCTTTAAGAACAACTTTTTTATACACGCCTGCGGTCGGGTCTTGAAAAATAATGTCCTCGGTGCTTTCATCACCGGTGAAATCGCCAGCGGAAAACAAATCGATGCCGGTGACTTTAAGCTTAGTAGACGTTGTCGAACCTTCATAACGCGCATGACCAAGATGCGCCAAATGATTAGCGCAGACTTTAGCCTGCTCAAATAATGGCGCAACCAGGCCATAGGTTTCACCGCGATGTTGCAAACATTCACCGACGGCATAAATACGCGGATCATAGGTTTGCATGGTGTCGTTAACGACAATGCCGCGTTCGCAGTGTATGCCCACTTTTTTAGCCAGCTCAATATTCGGTCGAATGCCGACGGCCATGACCACAATATCTGCCGCTATTTCGCTGCCATCGGCAAAACGCACGCCTTCAACGCGTTCGCCCCCCATAATTGATTCGGTTTGCGCGTTCATTAAAAAATTCAAACCGCGGTCTTGCAGTGAACTTTGTAATAAGGCCGCTGAAGATGCATCAAGCTGACGTTCCATCAGCGTATCCAGCAAATGCACTACTGTCACTTGCATGCCGCGTTCTTTGAGGCCATTGGCTGCTTCAAGACCCAATAAACCACCACCGACAACGACAGCATTTTTATATTCTTTGGCACTGTCGAGCATGTAATTAACATCGGCAATATCACGATAGGCAATGACACCTTCAAGCTCATGGCCAGGCACAGGAATGATAAATGGATTGGAACCGGTCGCCATTAACAGGCGATCGTATGGGGTGTGTTCACCTGCTTCATCGATCACTTGACGAGCACGGCGATCAATATCGACAATTTTTTTATTAAGACGCAGGTCAATTCCATTGTCTTTATACCAATCGACATCATTGAGCATAATGTCTTCCAGCGCCATTTCCCCCGTTAACACAGGCGACAATAAAATCCGGTTATAGTTGGCATAGGGTTCGCTGCCGAACACCGTAATGTCATACTTGTCTGGCGCGATCTTTAACAGCTCTTCAATGGCGCGAACACCTGCCATGCCATTGCCGACCATGACCAATTTTTCTTTCATGCACACTCTCCGTTTAGTAGTGACACACCGCTACATGCATCCCCTCTATATATTAATACTTTTAGCAAAAATTGTTCCAAGGGCGAATAAACCCCTTAAACCATTGTTATTAATAGCAATATCAGGACTCACCAGGCTATTCCTGGCACCATAGAACAGCCTTTTGCACCTATTTGGTGCGCATACTGTTGGTCTCGCTTTGCTATGAAGCAGAGAGAAAACACGCCTGTGGATTACTCACCCAGCACAGATAAAACCTGGCTTCCTGGACATACTGATACGCGCCGCCAATGTATTCGGCAGCATAAAAAACACCTCATTATTGTTCCGCCCTTGCTACAAGGCGCACCGTATTTGATCAAAACACCATCAAATATGAAAACATATAATAGAAATTATCTTTTATTATCAATAGCATAGCGTTATGGCTCGATAATTGCCCCATAAGGCAATATCTTTACAATGAAGAAAAGGACGCGCCAATCTTGAGCAGTAAACTCAATATTTTTGATCTCTCCAAACCGAATATCAGAATTTTGCACGCTACCTGGTTTGCATTTTTCATGACCTTCGTGGTCTGGCTTGGTTTGGGGCCGATGATGCCCTTTATCCAAGAAGCGCTTTCTCTGACAGATCAGCAGGCAAAAGTGCTGCTCATTCTTAACGTCGCCATGACCATCCCCGCGCGTATTGTCGTTGGTATGTTGGTGGATAAACTCGGCCCGCGCATCATGTATACCGGCATTTTGGTGCTCGGCGGTGCCATCAGTATCGGTTTCGCCTGGGTCGATAGCTATGAAAAACTTGCGCTTATGCGTTTTCTATCTGGCTTTATTGGTGCCGGTTTCGTTGTCGGTATCCGCATGATCGGTGAGTGGTTTCCAGCCAAACAAACCGGCCTCGCGCAAGGCATATATGGTGGTTGGGGTAATTTCGGTTCTGCTGGTGCAGCGCTAACACTGCCCTTCATCGCTGCCAATTTTGCTGGTGACGACGGCTGGCGTATTGCGCTGACTATCACCAGCATCATTGCCATTCTGTACGGTGTTATCTACTACTTCGTCGTCAGCGATACACCAAAAGGCTCGACCTACTTTAAATCAAAAAAAATGGGCGCAATGGAAGTGAGCAGCCGAGCAGATTTAATGCTTTATATGCTTATGAATATTCCTTTGTTTCTAGCGCTAGCGCTACTGACCTGGAAACTGTCACCTGCACAGCTCGGGCTAATTACTGTTAGCAACAGCTATCTGGTTTATGCTGTATTGGCTGCCATCTATCTCGTTCAACTAGCAAAAATCTGGCATGTTAACGCACACATACTTAAAACACCTGTAGCGCAACTGCATCGTTACAAATTCAAACAAGTCGCTATCCTCGATTGGGCCTATTTCGTCACCTTTGGCACAGAGCTGGCCATAGTCTCTATATTAGCCTTGTTCTATGTTTCCTGGTTTGACGTTCCTAAAGTCACTGCCGCACTGTTGGCTGGCATTTACCCTTTTGTTAATCTTGTAACACGACCCGGTGGCGGCTGGCTGAGCGATACCATTGGCCGCCGTCGCACACTCATTATTGTCTTTGCCGGCATTACTACCAGCTTTCTCATCCTAAGCCTGGTCGATAAAACCTGGCCAGTATGGATGGTCGTAGCCATCACTATTGTCAGTGGTATTTTCTCGCAAGCAGGTTCCGGCGCCGTCTATGCCATGGTGCCATTAGTACAACGACGCATGACCGGACAAATCGCTGGCATGGCTGGCGCCTTCGGTAATGTCGGCGCCGTCATTTTCTTAACCGTCAACTCTCTTGTTTCTTACGATTTATTCTTTCTTTTTATCGCTATTACCGCGGCGATTGTATTCGCCCTGATTTTGTTCTTTCTGGAAGAGCCCAAAGGCCAAATGGTTGAAACCCTGCCCGACGGTACAGTGCAAATGATTGAAGTGAAATAGGAGTTGAAGCGCCCCGCAGTCTATAATAGGGTCAGACTCGAACTAATCACTTCTTATCTTCCCCTCCTTCTTCGGTCTACCTCTGAGTTTTGGTGTTGTACGCCGGTCTGATAATTTCTCAATCCGCTCACGAAAACGTCCCTCTCCCAATACCCAACCTTTATTGGTGGCCTCGCGCAGGGCTTTGAGGTCAGCTTTGCCGATCGCCGACCGGAAAAGTTGTCGGTAGGCCGACTGT
>JAESQP010000114.1 GCA_016765075.1 Gammaproteobacteria bacterium | reverse complement strand
TTAAACCCTGTGTCACTTCTCACGTCGGTGATCAATTCGGTCAAAGCAATCAACACCTACTCAGCACCACCTATAGCTGGTTCTATTTTGCCATCAATCTCGGTGCCTTTATCTCGTTTCTATTCACACCCTGACTGTTAAAATATTATGGCGCAAGTGTTGCCTTTGCCGTGCCTGGCATCTTAATGTTAATAGCCACGCTGGTTTTTTGGGCAGGCCGACATCAATTTGCACATATTCCACCCCCGATAGTGTCGCAAGCTCGTCGCTGGCTCGTAACACTACCTCAATGGCTCTACAGCAACTATAGCTGTATTATTTTCTTCTCCATCACTCGCTAACGCTCCTAATTACGAAAAAATAATACAGCGTTGCCTATCGGAGACTACTCGCCCTCGCAGCGCGAGTCCGTAATATATTTAAGGCCGCTCTGAATAAGTCAACGAAAAATAATGTTACACAAAAACATTCATACAATAACTACTCGGCTGCAAACAATACTTCCTTCACCAATGGTACCGTTAACCCTCGTTGCTTCATCAACGAGTGCTTATCAAGCTTATCAAGTAACCCAAATAAGCTATGCGTGCCTCGCTGCGCGCGACTAATTAAATAATTTGCCACATCATCAGCTAAATCTAAACCACGCATTTTTGCGCGTTGCTGCAGGGCAGCTACTTTTTCAATATCCGTTAATACCTGCTGTTCAAAAATTAGGCTTGCAGCAAGACGCGACTGAAGATCTGCAAACACATTCAAGTATTGTGGTGAATAACGGCCACTAATCACCATATTCGTATCGCTTACTTTCGCACGATTAAGCAAATGAAACAGGGCTTGTTGCCAGGCTCGATCATCAATAATTGCATCAATATCGTCTATACAAATAAGGCGGCATTGTTCTAACCCTTCACACACCCGACTATCTGGCCGTTGACTATTTTTTAATGATAACAATGCAACTGCTTTCCCCTGCCGAACCTGCTGGCTCAATAAAGCGTGTAGAAGATGTGTTTTACCACTACCAGCTTCCCCCCAAAAATATAAGGGATGCTCTGCATGTACAGTGCTTAATACAGAAACAAGTTGCTGGTTTGATGAAGAAGAATAACTATCAAAGTTGAAATCATCGCGCAAATGTAGGTCTAGTGCTAGTTGTGTCATAGGGAAGACGCCTATTACTGGCTACGGTTCAACCAGGCTTTTTTACTCCATATCCAAACGTAGTCAATACCGCTAAGCACAGTGGTTGCAAAGACAATATAAACCAGGGGCGTAATAATAATTTCTAGCCCGCTTATCAAACTAATCAGCAACACTACTACCACTAGCGTTATTTGCACACCTGTATTAATTTTACTAATAATCGATGGTGCCATATCAACGCGGCCAATTAAAACAAAATAGCCCAAGGAACCGATAACAATAATAATATCGCGCAGAATAACGGTCGCAACCAACCAAACAGGCAGCAAACCAACCCAACCGAGAACAAGGTAACTGCTGATTAGTAGCGTTTTATCAGCAAGCGGGTCAAGAAAAGTGCCTAGCGTACTGATCCAACCATTACGCTTTGCCAGATAACCATCGACACCATCGGAAACACCAGCAATAACAAATAAGACCAAGGCAAAAACAAGTTGTTGATGGTACAACAGATAAACGATGGGCAATACCAAGAGTATTCTAAAAATACTGATCAGGTTCGGTATATCGCGTTGTGTCACGGAACTAAGCTATAACTCAACGTATCGTCATTAAAAGAAAACTGTGTGCTAGCACTAGATCGTAAAACGCTACCACGCTCAATGCTAGCCCTAACATCGTCGAGATGACCTTTATAACGCACGATAAAGCTGGCATTGGCACCGCGCACTTCGTGTACGCTAACACGATCAACAAAGTTTAATGACTCAAGATACGCCAATGCCTTAGCGTAGTCTTCAACACCACTAATATTATTGACGGATAGCGTGACAATGGCGCGCCGCGTATTATCAATCCGGCTTGCATAGCGACGACCCAATCTGTCTGCCAAAGCGTCTATCCCAGCGGCCAATACGGCTGCCTCATTATTGCCCTCAGCATCCCAAATATCAGTCGAACCATCTTCGTTAAGTAATGACCAATGGCTGCGCCAACCACCAGCGGCTTGGTATAAACGCCCTATTACGGTTGCTTCAGGCGAATAGCGAATGGATGCTTGACGGATCACATCACGAAAACCACCCCACACTTCAGCCACGGAAACTAAGGCACGATCATCAAGATCTAACAGCGGCAGAAAATAAGGTATACCGCGCCTCTGCATCGATTGTTCAATCGCATCTTGAGTGTGAGGATGGCTATTGGCGCCAATCAGTTGTCGTTTATTGGCTTTTTCCACCACCAGCCACAGCAACACTGAGGGACGCTCTGCCTGCCATAATGGGAGATTATTATTGAGCAACAGGTCGTTGACAGCGGTTTCATCAAACTCGACGTTAAGTCGCTGAGCACCACTATCATTGCTATAGCCAAATTGACTCAGATAACGCAGGGGCTTGTTAATGGCTTGCTTTACCTGAGCTTCAACCAAGACACTACGACTACCGCTAAGCTTGACCAGCACTTGCGCCAATGCGCGTTGTAATCCACGTTGACGCTCGGTATCACCCTGATCACTGACAATAACGCTGGCGCTGTGTAGATCCGTCACGCTTACTGCGTTCACAGTAAAAGAGAGGAATAAAGTGATAAACAGGAATAATGGCAAATGCTTAGAAAATATCTGATTCATAGTAATATTATAAAGGCTGATAAGGAAAGAGATAAAGCTCTCTAAATCCAACAGGCCGCCATACATTGGCAATCAATGTTGCGGCAACCTGAGAGTAATCGCCGCACCTTGTAAGCGGCTGCGACCAATGGTCATCACACCCTTATAAATATTAATAATTTCAGCAGCCGCAGAAAGCCCTATACCCTGACCAGGTGTAGATGTATCAGCGCGCGCGCCACGCCGCAACACTTGATCAACCATGTCTTCTGCAATGCCCTGTCCATCATCTTCAATAACAATGACAACTTCGCCAGGCTCCGAAACATGAATGCTCACCTCAACGCGCTTATGACACCACTTAAAGGCATTATCTAATAAATTACCCAGTAATTCGTAAAGGTCACTCTCATCCATACGAATTTTGGCCTTATGCGTATCAAGCAAGCGTGTCGATACGTGTTTTTCAGCATGCACTTTTTCTAAGGCTAAAAGAATCTTGGACGCGATGCTGGAAATAGCAATCGGTACCGTTATCGATTCGCCGCCCGATGTCGCGGCACGGCGCAACTGAGAGTCAATAATGCTGCGCATACGCTCAATCTGCTCATCAAAGATCTTGGTCGTTTTATCATCGATGGCAGTATTACTTTCTATTGTGCTACGCATCAATGCCAGCGGCGTTTTTAAACTGTGCGCAAGATTATCCAGGGTATTGCGATAGCGTAGTAGACGCTCATGATTACTGTGAATTAATGAGTTAATATTTTCAGTCAAACCCAATAATTCTTTTGGATAAGCACCACTTAAGCTGGCCTTGCTACCACTCTTAATCGCATCGAGGTCTTTTTCTGCGCGTCTTAACGGCACCAGGCTCCAGTGCAAAACACTACCTTGCACTGCCAACAAAATTAGTGACACAGTACCGAGCCAACCCCACAGAATACGGCGAAAATTTGCGATCCGCTCATCGACATCGGCAGAGGCTTCGGCAATGCTAAAGGTATAGCCCGTTGCATTATCAAGCTCATCATCGGTATCAACACCCCAGGTGACTCCAATACTAAATGCATAGACATCTTCTGCATCATCAGACTCTTGCATCTCTATCCGCTCGAAACTGCTATTGCCACTGGCAAGACCAGAACGAAAGGGAATATCCCGACCTGCCATCGATGCCGAATACCAACCATATTGACCATCGTTGCTGACAAAGCGTGCATACAGGCCAGAATTAGAATAATTGAAACGCTCCTCAGGCAAAACATCAATCAAACGCGCAACGCCTTCTTCACTTTGTTCAGACAATGCGATAAGCACGCCAGCATAACCCTCTAGCCGATCGTACAAACTACCCTTGGCACTATTGGTAAAGGCACGCTCCAGCGTTACTCCAGTGACACCAAAAAATAGCATCAACACAATGGTGAGTGCGATCAATAGCCGCGCTTTAAGCGAGGACATCAGGCCCTAATCGCTATGTCGTTGCAACGTAAAGCGATAACCCTGGCCACGTAATGTCTCGATAGGTTTAATTTCGTTGTTGGGATCTAATTTGCGCCGCAAACGACCAATAAAGACCTCAATAACATTACTGTCACGATCAAAATCCTGATCATAGATATGCTCAGTCAACTCGCTTTTTGACACCACGGCACCGCTGTTTAGCATCAAATACTCTAATGTCTTGTATTCGTAGGCGGTAAGATCGACATCGTTATCGTTTACCGTCACCTTACGCGAACGTGTATCAAGCGCCACTGACTCACACACCAATACAGGCTGTGACCAGCCGCTGGATCGACGCAGCAATGCCTGCACGCGCGCCAGCAACTCTTCGATATGAAAGGGCTTGACCAAATAATCATCAGCACCGGCATTAAGCCCTTCGACTTTTTCTTGCCAACGACCGCGTGCGGTCAATATGAGTACAGGAAACGACTTACCCTGACTACGTAGCGCCTTGATTAGATCGATGCCATCAATTTTGGGTAAGCCCAGGTCAATAATGGCGGCGTCAAAGGGGAATTCGCAACCCAGATATTGACCTTCTAAACCATCAGCGGCAACATCAACAGCATAGCCCTCTTTTTTTAGCTGAGACTGTAGCTGCTCGCGTAAGGAGGGTTCATCTTCTACTAGCAATAAACGCATAGGTACGTCCTATTATTATAGAGAATTTGCTAAAAGCACCTACTATAGCGATAGAAAAACGATAGTGATAGCAAAAGCTAGTGCCCTGTCACACATCTAATAGCGCACTCAGCAAGACGAGAAGCGCGCAGATGCTAGGCGCGCGCGAGCAGGACTAGCGGTGGCTAATTCAAGTGAGCGCAACAACGTAGATGGGCGTTTCTCGTCTTGCCCGAAGGGGACCCCGCAAAAACGCGCCAATGCTGCGTTGCAGCCCTTAAAAAGGGCTTCAGCCATCCTCTGCGGACTGCGCCTTGCCTTGACGCGTTTTGCGGGGCTCTGAGTGCGCCATTAGATGTGTGACAGAACACTAAGCACAAAAAAGCCGACCCTTGTGAGGTCGGCTTTTATCTTTATTGCCCTGGCCGCTGGTTCGGTGAGCCAGGTCAAGTGAACCCCTAAAGCCTATAGGGCCAGGATAAAGTCCACCAACTTCTCGATGTTTTCATCACTCACACGCGGTGAGTAAGGAGGCATGGCAGCCGTGATACCTTGATCGGCCCAAGCGCCTTTGCCGCCTTTAGCGACCTTGGTCAACAGCAGGGCTTTGCCTGCAGCCTTGTCACCAGCATATTTTGCAGCAACGTCTTTCCAGCCCGGACCAAGCACCTTTTTTTCAATTGAATGGCATGCAAAACAACCACTGGCTTTGGCTAATGCTTCATCTGCACTTACCGTGCTAACACCCACCACTAAACTCGCAGCTGCTGCTGCACTCACAATCCAACTTGCTTTCATGTTAATTTCCTCGTTTTTTTAAAACTTAGAGCCTTCATAAAGGTTCCGAACCAAGAATGGTTGATGCGAATATTAGGCTTTTTTCACTGAATCCATCCTGAACTATCTGAATAAAGCTAAATATATAGTGATATCAATGATTTCTGGCTCTTACACTACTTGCTGAGATATAATAGCAGCTCATAATTTCATATTACACAGCCTAGAATATACCCTAATGAATACCCTATGAGCACACTAAGTTACCGTGATGCCGGCGTTGACATTGAAGCTGGCAACTCTTTAGTTGAGCGTATCAAGCCACACGCGAAAGCGACTTTTCGGCCTGAGGTGCTCACTGGCCTTGGCGGTTTTGGCGCCTTATTTGAACTGCCTGTTGACCGCTACCGCAAACCAGTATTGGTTGCCGGCACCGATGGCGTAGGCACCAAGCTTAAACTCGCCATTGAAAGCCAACGCTATGATGGCGTCGGCATTGATTTAGTCGCCATGTGCGTTAACGATTTAATTGTTCAAGGTGCTGAGCCCCTGTTTTTCCTCGATTATTACGCCACTGGCAAACTCAATGTCGATATTGCCAGCGCCGTTATCGCTGGTATCGCCGAAGGTTGCAAACTCTCTGGCGCCGCATTGATCGGCGGTGAAACGGCCGAGATGCCCGGCATGTACGCTAAAGGTGATTTTGATCTGGCTGGCTTTTGTGTCGGCATTGTCGAACGTGACGAGATTATTGATGGTTCCAGTTGTGCCGAGGGTGACTCATTAATTGGCATAGCCTCCAGCGGCCCGCATTCAAATGGCTACTCGCTGGTTCGCAAAGTACTCGAAATATCAGGACAATCATTAGCTAGCCCATTTGAAAAGGGTACACTCGGCGATGCTTTGATGGCGCCAACCAAGATTTACGTCAAAACCATACTCGAATTGTTGAAATCACATTCAGTAAAAGCCATTTCACATATTACCGGTGGTGGCTTGACTGAAAACCTACCGCGCGTATTACCTAATAATCTAACCGCTGAAATTGATCTTAATGCCTGGGCAAAACCTGAGATATTCAATTGGCTATCGCAACAGGGCAATATCAGCAACGAGGAGTTGTTGCGCACATTTAACTGCGGTATTGGGATGGTGCTTTGCGTAGACGCTAACGATGAAGCTGCGGTACTAAAAAGCCTAGACCAACTAGGCGAACAAGCCTGGAACATTGGCCACCTTATTGAACGCGTCAACCAGCAAGGCGTTGTCTACGCGAATAGCTGATGGTGTCAGAAAACCGCTTACGCATTGTCGTACTCATCTCCGGCAATGGCAGCAACTTACAAGCCATCATTAATGCCAACCAAGCTGGTCTGCCCATCGAGATTTGTGCGGTTATCAGTAATCGTCCCAAAGCCTATGGTCTGCACCGAGCAGCTAGCGCAGGGATCGCGCATCATGCCATCGATCATACGCAATACGCTAACCGCAAGGCCTTTGATGCAGCGCTTAAAATCACCATAGACCAATACAAACCTGATTTTGTCCTGCTTGCAGGCTTCATGCGCGTCTTAACTAACACGTTTGCCCGCAGCTATCGAGGCCGCATGCTGAACATCCATCCGTCTTTACTGCCGAAATATCGCGGCCTCAATACCCACGCCAAAGCCATCGCTGCTGGTGACACACATCACGGCGCCAGCGTTCATTTTGTTACCGAGACTTTAGACAGCGGGCCGGTTGTCGTTCAGACAAGAGTGCCTATACTGACTAACGACACAATAGAAAGCCTGTCACAACGTGTGCAACAGGAAGAACACAAGATCTACGTTGAGGTATTGCATTGGCTTTGTCAGCAACGCCTGGTTTGGCAAGATGATAAACTCATGCTCGACGACAAACCATTACTGCAACCTGTTGTTATAGAGAGCAAGTAAGCGCATGAAACATGCCATTATTTAAAACCTTTCTTTTTGGCTTGCTGACTCTGGTAATCAGCTCAGGGGCAGTCAGCCCAGGCGCAATAGCGCAATCCGGTTTCACCTTGCCAGTGGGCATGAATCTGGAGTACGTCTTCTATCGTGGCAACACCAAAATCGGTACTATGCAACGCACACTCACTCGCTCTGATGACGATCATTACGTTTTAGAATCTAACGTCAAAGTCACTCATTTTTTCGCAAGGTTATTCTTAAAAGGCATCGTCGAGCGTTCAACGTTTACCTTTGAAAATAACCACGCTAAACCACTCAAATATTTGCATCATCGTAGCGGCAGTAAAAAATCACGCAATCAAAATTTAACATTCGACTGGGACGCCGGGCAGATTGGCGGCACCGGGCAGGTAAGCGACAACAGCCAAGAAACGCCTTGGGTCTTAGAAATTCCAGCCAATACTGTCGATCGCCATCTTTACCAACTTAACGTCATGTTTGATATGCAGGATGAACCCACGTCACTGCAATACCTTGTCGCAGATAAAGGCAGACTCAAAACCTATAACGTCGAAAACCTCGGTAGTGAAACCATCGACACACCGCTTGGCGAAATCGACACCATAAAGCTGTTACGTCAAACAGAAAAACGCTCAACAACGATTTGGGTCGCGCCTAAATATAATTACCTACCCGTACAAATTGAACAAAATGAAAAAGGTCAGAAATTCAGGTCGGTAATCAAAAATATCGGCGGCCTATAGCGACCAGGGGGTGTTAACAATTACCTTCGTTAGCGTGATTGTGAGTCATTTTTCGTGCTGGCGAGGCGCACTGAGGCGTAATAGTTGTTCTATTACAACGAAGTGCAACGTTGCCAGCGCGGAAAAGGGTCACAATCTCGGCACGAACGGTAATTGTTAACACCCCCCTAGGGAGCCTGTCGGACTTAGGATGAATCTACTGCGCAAAAGCCCTTTTAGCCCCTTTTTTCGATCCTTTTCGTTAAATATGCTCAATATTCGCCTCAAACGATCAAAAAAATGGACTCAAAATGGCTTTTTCTCGTTACGATCACCTAAGCCCGACAGGCTCCTAGGCCTTAGGTAAGGTCACTCCCTTCTGGCCTTGATATTTGCCACCACGGTCTTTATACGACACGTCACACACCTCATCCGACTCAAAAAACAGCATTTGAGCGATGCCTTCATTGGCATAGATACGCGCAGGCAGCGGTGTGGTATTGGAAAATTCCAGGGTCACATGGCCTTCCCACTCTGGCTCCAAGGGTGTTACGTTGACAATAATTCCACAACGCGCATAGGTCGATTTACCTAAACAGATAGTGAGGATGTTGCGTGGGATACGGAAGTACTCAATGGTACGAGCCAAAGCGAATGAGTTGGGCGGAATAATGCATTCATCACCCTGGACATCAACAAAGCTGTTTTCATCAAAATTCTTGGGATCAACAATGGCAGAATTAATGTTAGTAAAAATCTTGAACTCATCGGCGCAACGTACATCGTAGCCATAGCTGGAGGTACCATAAGAAATGACACGATCATCACCGTGATAACGCACTTGCCCTGCTTCAAATGGTTCAATCAAACTGTTGTTTTCAGCCATACGTCGGATCCAAAGATCAGATTTAATACTCATTATTCGCTACCCTAAGTCGGAACACATGATTGCGTAAGGTTAATTATTCTCGATAACAATATTGGGGAACTTCGAGGCATATTCTTTTTGTTGTAACGATAGCTTTGCTGCAACATTGCGTGCAATAGCACGATAGCTTTTAGTGATAACGCCATCAGGTTCGGCGACAACTGTCGGTCTGCCACCATCAGCATCTTCGCGTATACGCATCGCCAAAGGTAAACTGCCGAGAAAACTAATGTCGTAGTCTTGCGCCATAGCTTGACCACCACCTTGACCAAAAATATGTTCTTCATTACCGCATTGCCCACAGACATACGTGCTCATATTTTCAACAACACCAAGCACTGGTATTTTAACCTTCTCAAACATTTTGTAGGCTTTGCGTGCATCTAATAGCGCAATGTCTTGCGGTGTTGTGACAATAACCGCTGCGCTCACTGGGATTTTTTGTGCCAAGGTTAATTGAATATCGCCGGTACCAGGCGGTAGATCAATGATTAAATAATCAAGGTCACGCCAGCGCGTATCTCGTAATAACTGCTCCAGCGCCTGCGTCACCATTGGCCCACGCCAAATCATCGGTGTTTCGTCGTCAATGAGAAAACCAATTGACATCACTTGTATACCGTAATTTTCTTTTGGCTCTAAAGACTTGCCATCCTTGGTGTCCGGCTTACCGCTAACACCTAACATACGTGGCTGGCTAGGGCCATAGATATCAGCATCAAGCACACCCACATGCGCACCTTCAGCGGCCAAGGCCAAGGCCAAGTTGGCGGAAACCGTTGATTTCCCCACGCCACCTTTACCGGACGCAACGGCAATTGTGTTTTTAACACCAGCCAATAATTTCACGCCTGCTTGCACCGAACGTGAAGCAATGATGGTATCAATGTTCAACACAACATCACTAGCGCCATCCAGCGTCGATACTGCGTTTTTAACATCCTCCGTTAGTTGGCTATGATAGCCCGCAGCAGGATAGGCCAAGGTTGCTTTGATCACAACACGGCCACTGTCTTCAATCACAACATCACCGATAATTCCCGCTGACACCAGGTCTTTTTCTAAGTACGGCTCTGCTATACCAGACAACACTGACAACACCTGCTCTTTTGTTACCTCTACCACGCTTACTCCTGCTCGCCTTATTTTTAAATGGCCAGCCAACTTTATTTAAAAGAAGGCGATTTTACTCTATCGTAGCGCTTAAAGCAGCTTAACGAGTGTCATGCCCCCTATAAATTGCACATTCAGAACCCTCCTTAACACGCCTTACAGAGGATTGTTTGTCAATTCACTGAATATGCAGTTTATAGGGAAGGCTCACAACACTGAATATCAATGATGGCAGTGAGTTTATCCACACGCGAACAAAGCTATTTTAGTGAACAGGCAGAGACAGCCTTATGCTAGTATCGCCGCGTGCCACGCGGCGGCTAATCACCTCGCAGCGACGAGCAACAAACCACACAACCGTTACAAAGGAACTCCAATGCGTCGCAGTTTGACTCTAACCTTAACTATTTGTTTATTCAGCCCATTTACCTATGCCGACAAAGATGCGCCAGGCTGGCACGGCGAAGGCGAATTCGGCCTAGCAATCACAAGTGGTAATAGCGATACAGAAAATCTCCACGGCCGTTTAAAACTCACCAATAACACTGACTTATGGCGCTATACCTTAGGGCTTGAAGCGCTCTTTGTTTCTGATAGTAATGCAACCACAGCAGAACGCTATACCTTTGGCTATAAAGCTGATCGTAAAATTAGCGCTGATAACTATTTATTTGGCGCCTTTCGTTATGACGATGACCGTTTCAGTGGCTTCGATTTCCAGTCCTCACTGACAGCAGGTTATGGTCGCAGACTATTTAAATACTCACGTAGCCGTCTCGACGTCGAGGCAGGTGCCGGTTATAGATTCAGCGAAACCGTTGATGGTGCAAGCCAAAACCAAGTCATTGGTCGTTTTTATGGTGATTACGAATATACAGTCAGCGACAATGCCTTGTTCAGCCAGACCCTGCTCATAGAACCAGGCTCAGACAACACCTTCACCGAAAGCGTGACTGCCTTTAAGGTTGGCTCTGCTAAAAAACTAGCGTTGAAGCTATCGCTAACAGCGAGAAACAATAGCAACACACCCACTGGTACAGTATCAACCGATACGATCAGCACCGCTTCCGTTGTTTATTCTTTCTAGAATTTGCTAACTCAAGCCACAGTAAAACGAAAAAACCTGGCTGGCAATGAGAAGTGAGGGGAGGTAGTACAAAAACGCCAGCCAGTTATATAGACATAAACTATATTAAGATCAACAGTTCAAGTAGGGTAAAACTGCTGAGTGGTGGTAACATTACCGCTAGGGCTCGATTATGACTATTTAATTAAACTAATCAGCCTTATAGCTTTCTTCTATAATCAGGTGTTTGCAGCATATTAGTAACGACAGCACCTATAGCCGACCATCTTAGATACAATAGGGGGTTTGCCTACTCACAGAACTCACATGCTCCTATCAAAACAAAAAATACCGGCAAAACGAAAAATGCTGGTTACCAGCGCCTTACCCTACGCCAATGGACCCATTCATTTGGGTCACTTAGTCGAATATATCCAGACCGACATCTGGTCGCGCTTTCAGAAAATGCGTGGTCACGATTGTTATTATATTTGCGCCGATGATGCCCACGGCACACCGATTATGCTGCACGCAGAAAAGCGTGGTATCAGCCCAGAACAGCTAATTGAAGAAAGCTCAATTGAGCACCAACGTGATTTTGCCGCCTTTGCCATCGATTTCGATTATTACTACAGTACCCATTCTGACGAAAACCGTGAATTGGCTGAAACCATTTATACCCGCTTAAAGGATGCTGGCCATATCACCACACGCGACGTCGAGCAAGCCTATGACCCTGAAAAAGAGATGTTTCTACCCGATCGCTTTATCAAAGGTGAGTGTCCGCGCTGCCACGCGCCAGATCAATATGGCGACAACTGTGAAGTCTGTGGCGCCAGCTACAGCCCAACCGAACTGATTAATCCAGTCTCTGCTGTCAGCGGCGCTACGCCTATCACGCGCTCATCAGAGCATCATTTCTTCAAGCTACAAAACTTTGCCGACATGTTGCGTCACTGGATAAAACAAGGCCATGTCCAGACAGAAATGGCCAATAAACTTGGTGAATGGCTGGACGGCGATTTGCGTGAATGGGATATCTCACGCGACGCACCGTATTTTGGTTTTGAAATTCCTGGCGCGCCAGGTAAATATTTTTACGTCTGGCTTGATGCGCCTGTCGGTTATATGGCCAGTTTTAAAAAACTGTGCGCAGCAAAAAACCTAAACTTTGACGAATACTGGGGTAAAGAGTCAACGACTGAGCTTTACCATTTCATCGGCAAAGACATTGTCTATTTCCACGCCCTGTTCTGGCCAGCCATGCTTGAAGGCGCAGGCTTTCGCAAACCCAGTGGTATTTTTGCCCACGGTTTTCTTACCGTTAATGGTGAGAAGATGTCAAAGTCACGCGGCACCTTTATCAAGGCCAGCACCTATCTCGATCATTTAAACCCTGAGTATTTACGCTATTACTTCGCCGCCAAACTGGGTAGCAAAGTGGCAGACCTTGACCTTAATTTCGATGACTTTACCAGCCGCGTCAATTCTGACCTAGTTGGCAAGGTCATTAACATTGCCAGCCGTTGCGCCGGTTTCATCGCAAAACGCTTTGCTAGCAAGCTCAGCGCAGAGATTGATCAGCCCGGTTTACTGGCCGAACTGGTTGACGCTGGCGACACCATTGCTGAGTCATATGAAAACCGCGACTATAACCGAGCCATGCGCGATATCATGGCGTTAGCCGATCGTGCCAATCAATACATAGATCAAAAACAACCCTGGGTCATGGCCAAAGTAGAAGGTAAAGACCAAGAGTTACATCAAGTCTGCAGCATGGGTATTAATCTGTTCCGTATTCTAGTGACTTATCTCAAGCCAGTGCTACCAGTCACCGTCGAAAAGTCTGAAGCCTTTTTGAACATCGCAGCGCTTACTTGGGCTGATCGTACGCAGCCACTAACCAATCACACTATTAATCAATTTAAACCGTTAATGACCCGCGTTGACCCGAAAGCGGTTGAAGCCATCATTAACACCGCACAACACACCCTCGGAGCTCAAGATAAAGTGTCTCAAGCCACCTCCACGCAAAAAACGACCAAGGCCGTTCAACAGAACAATGCAAGCCAAGACAGTAGCACCATTACCTTTGACGACTTCGCCAAAATCGACCTACGTATCGCTCGCATCACCAAAGCCGAACACGTTGACGGCGCCGACAAATTATTACAACTCACACTCGACTTGGGCGACATGGGTACACGTAATGTGTTGGCCGGAATTAAATCCGCCTACCGGCCTGAAGACCTTGAAGGCAAGCTAACCATCATGGTCGCCAACCTCGCGCCACGCAAAATGCGCTTTGGCGTCTCCGAAGGCATGGTATTGGCTGCCGGGCCAGGTGGCGAAGATCTGTGGCTACTAGAACCCCATATTGGTGCCCAACCAGGCATGAAAGTAAAATAAGCAATGAAGCACTGGATTTTCAATCACTTACTGAACACAGCGTTTGAAACGAAGCTCAAGCTCAGTTAACATGTCAATGTAGAATTTTTTATTATAACTTACGGGTTTATTATATTTTTTAATTATATGAAAACTACTTACCGCGATAAGAAACGACCATGACTGAAAGTTTGACCGGGTATGCTCTGATATTGGTGAGCACGGTCCTCGTCAACAACTTTGTTTTGTCACAGTTTCTTGGGCTGTGCCCGTTTCTCGGTGTGTCGAAGAAACTCGATACCGCACTGGGCATGGCTTTCGCCACCACCTTTGTGCTCACGCTGTCCTCGGTTTGCAGCTACCTTGCCAACGAATACCTGCTTGCGCCGTTAGGCCTGGAATATTTACGCACCATTACTTTTATTCTGGTGATTGCCGCCGTCGTGCAATTCACTGAAATGGTGATCTACAAAACCAGCCCCTTACTCTATCAAGTATTAGGTATTTTTCTTCCGCTGATCACCACTAACTGCGCTGTACTGGGTGTGGCACTACTTAACATTCAAAAGCAACATGACCTCATCGACTCCTTTATTTATGGCTTTGGTGCATCAGTCGGTTTTTCTTTGGTTTTAATTTTGTTCGGCGCTATGCGTGAGAGGTTAGAAGTCGCCGATGTGCCTGTCGCCTTTCGTGGCCCGGCAATCGCACTGATAACCGCTGGTTTGATGTCGATGGCATTCCTCGGCTTTGCTGGCTTGGTCAGAACGTAACGTCGTGTTAAGTGCAATATTGGCACTCAGTACATTGGCCCTGGTCTTTGGTTTAATCCTCGGTTTTGCAGCGGTGTATTTCAAAGTCGAAGGCGACCCACTGGTCGAAAAAATCGACGCCTTGTTGCCGCAAACCCAATGCGGCCAATGTACCTATCCTGGCTGTAAACCCTATGCCACAGCAATCGCTAATGGTGAGGCCGATATCAACCAATGCCCCCCTGGTGGCGAAGCAACCATTCAAGCACTTGCCGATTTGCTTGGCAGGGAACCGAAAGAACTCAACCCGGAAAACGGCGAAGAAAGCGTTAAAGCCATTGCTATCATTAACGAAGCAACCTGTATTGGCTGTACCCGTTGCATACAAGCCTGCCCGGTGGATGCCATTCTCGGTGCAGCCAAACAAATGCACACCGTGATTGGCCCTGAATGTACTGGCTGTAAACTGTGTATCGAACCTTGCCCGGTAATCGACTGTATTACCATGGTGCCAATAGCAACCGATATCAGCGAATGGAATTGGCCGTTCCCAACTGACAATGTCACACTTGCTAAGCTGGCTCAATACAATGAGCCAGAGAAAAAAAGCGCATGATTGAATCATTGCTTCATCATTGGCGTTCACCACATAAATTCCCCGGCGGCGTGCATCCACCGCAACATAAGGCAGAATCAAACAAGCTTGCTTCAATAAAGGCAAAAATCCCTGCGCGTTTGATTTTGCCACTACACCAACATATTGGTGAGCCGGCAGAGCCGGTTGTGGCTATTGGTGACACGGTATTAAAAGGCCAGCGCATCGCTAAAGCCAATGGCTACGTCAGTGCTGCCATCCACGCCCCCACCTCTGGCACCGTCACTGATATTGCCAACTACCCTATTCCTCACCCATCCGGTATGAATGCGCCCTGCATCATTATCGAAACCGACGGTGAGGATAAATGGGGTCAGCGCAACGCCGTACAGGACTGGAAAAAACTCGACGCCAGCGCGCTGCGTAATGTCATTCGCGACGCCGGCATTGTTGGTTTAGGGGGCGCCGGTTTTCCCTCGTTTATAAAATTAAACCCTGGCGCTAATAAACAAATCGATACCTTGATTTTAAATGGTGTTGAGTGCGAGCCATACATCACCTGCGACGATGTCATCATGCGCGAACGTTCGGGTGAGATCATGCTCGGCCTGACCATTATGCGTCATGCTTTAAATGCTAAAGAGTGCGTTATCGCCGTCGAAGAAAATAAACCACAAGCGCTTGCCGCTATGACGATGATGGCCAAAGAAACCAGCGGCGTAAAAGTCGTTAGTGTGCCGACCATCTACCCACACGGCAGCGAAAAACAACTAATCCAGGCCATTACCGGCAAAGAAGTCCCTGTCAACGGACTCGCCACACAAATCGGCATTGTTTGCCATAACGTTGCAACAGCCGCTGCCGTCTATCGCGCCGTTTATCAAGGCGAGCCCTTAATATCACGTTACGTCACCATCACCGGTAGCGGCGTGACTAAGCCACGCAATATTCGTGCGTTCATAGGCACACCTATGTCTGAGCTAGTAAAACAATGCGATGGCGATTTTTCAGCCATATCGCGCCTCATCATGGGCGGTCCGATGATGGGTTATGCTATGCAAACTGACCAGGTGCCTGTGATTAAAACGACCAATTGTATTATCGCTTGCACTGAAGAAGATGTAGTGAGCGAACCTGCCGTTATGCCCTGTATACGTTGTGGCGCCTGTGCAGAAGTATGCCCCGTCTCGCTACTACCACAGCAACTCTATTGGCATGCAAAATCACGAAACCATGAAAAAGCACAAGAATTTGACCTGTTCGATTGCATCGAATGTGGCTGCTGCTCCTATGTCTGCCCCAGCAAAATTCCTTTGGTACAATATTATCGTCATGCCAAAGGGGAAATCTGGGCAGCTGAACGCGAAAAACAACAAGCCGATATTGCCCGCGATCGCCATGAGTTTCGTCAAGCAAGAATAGAACGCGAAGCCGCAGAAAAAGCCGAACGCCATCGCCAAAAAAAGGCTGCCCTGGCTGCAAAGAAAAAGGCTACCGACACAGTGATAAAGACTGGCGATAGCGAAACAAAATCCGTTATTGATGAAGCCGTAGCCAAGGCTAAAGCGAAGCGCTTGCAACAAGGGAGCCTCTGATTAATTCTGGGACAACGAAATTGACGGCTGAAATCTTTCAGATCAAGGCGCGAATTGCAGTCAATAGTGGGGCTATTGACAAGATTCGCAACGTAGAGATGGAAGATTTCAGCCGTCAAGGTCGTGTTCCACGAATTGATCAGAGGTTCCCAATGCCCTTCTCATGAGAATAAACCTGAGACCAACGACAGCTAATGGAATTTAAGACTCCGACATCACCGCATATTCACAGTGGCGACAGCGTCAGCCGCGTCATGCTGCTGGTTATCGCGGCAACCATTCCAGGCATCGCTGTCTACGTTGGCTATTTTGGTTGGGGCGTGGTCATCAATATTCTTTTGGCCTTAGTCACCGCGCTGGTTTGTGAAGCCGGCATGTTACTCATTCGCAAACGTCCTGTATTGCCCTTTTTGTATGATGGCAGCGCAGTAGTAACTGCTGTCTTGTTAGCATTAGCATTACCACCTATCGCACCGTGGTGGATGGTGGTAATGGGTGCCGCTTTCGCCATTATTATTGCCAAACAACTTTATGGTGGCCTGGGCTATAACCCGTTTAATCCCGCTATGGCCGGTTATGTCATGTTATTGCTGTCATTCCCCATTGAAATGACTCGCTGGCAAGCACCGCTAAATAATACCAATGTAAGTCTGAGTTTTATCGATTCCTGGAACATTACCTTTAGTGGCTTAAAAGATAATGTTAACGATGCCATCAGCATGGCGACACCACTAGACACACTAAAAACGCAACTGCGTTTAGAACAAAACATAGAACAAATTATCACCGGCAACCCTTTATTCAGCAACCTGGCCGGTTTAGGCTGGGAATGGATTAATATTGCCTTTCTCATTGGTGGTCTATTCTTAATTTATAAACGGATTATTAGCTGGCATATCCCCGTTGCCATGCTCACAACTATTGCCGTGCTATCAGGTGTGTTTTATCTTATCGATGCCGATACTTTCTCATCGCCAATGATTCACTTACTGAGCGGCGCAACCATGCTCGGTGCTTTTTTTATCGCCACCGACCCAGTGAGCGCCGCCACCAGCAACCCCGGCCGCATTGTTTACGGTATCGGTATTGGCGTCTTCACCTATGTCATTCGCACCTGGGGCGGCTATCCTGATGCAGTAGCCTTCAGTGTGCTGCTAATGAATATGGTTGCACCGACTATTGACTACTACATTAAACCACGCGTATTTGGCCATGGTAAGGATTAATCATGTTAGCGAATAACATGGCAAAAACCGGCGTGGCACTGGCGATCTTCGCTTTAATCGGCACAGCCTTATTGGCGCTGACTAATGAAATAACAAAAGACCGTATCGCCGAGGAAGAACGTTTATTCACTCTACGCACCCTAGGCGAAATGGTGCCAGATGTGTTTTACGATAACGATTTGGTTGCAGACAGTTTTCAGCTCATCGCGCCCGGCTATCTCGGCAATGCCAATCCTAAAACTATCTACCGCGCGCGCAAACATAATGCCCCTGTCGCCGCTGTCATCAGCACCACAACACCCGATGGTTATAGTGGCAATATTGACCTGCTGGTAGCGATTAATATCGATGGAAAACTCATGGGAGTTCGCGTAATCAAACACAAAGAGACACCCGGTCTTGGTGATGGCATCGATATTCAACGTAATGACTGGATCAGCCGCTTTGATGGTCACTCATTGAATAATCCCGGCAAGCGCGGCTGGGCAGTAAAAAAAGATGGCGGCATTTTTGATCAGCTCACTGGCGCAACGATTACCCCACGCGCTGTAGTCAAAGCTGTACATCTTTGTTTACAATACTTTAATCAGCAACAATCACTTATCTTCTCCGCCGAAAGCGATAAGATAATTGATACCAGCGAGTAGTTTATGTCACAGACACGTAAAATTATTAATGACGGTTTATGGACCAACAACCCCGCCCTGGTACAAGTCCTCGGCTTGTGTCCTCTACTCGCCGTGTCATCCACTGTTATCAATGCGCTGGGCATGGGTTTGGCCACAATCTTAACGCTGGTTGCATCGAATTTGACCGTATCCTTAATTCGCAATCAAATACGTCCTGAGATTCGTATTCCTATCTTTGTCTTAATCATCGCTGCGGTAGTCACCACCATCGAATTGTCAATGAATGCCTTTTTCCATGAACTCTATTTGATATTGGGTATTTTCATCCCCTTGATTGTAACCAATTGCGTCATCATCGCCCGCGCCGAAGCCTTCGCTTCGAAAAATACCCCTGCGGCATCTATCCTCGATGGTTTAATGATGGGCCTGGGTTTTACCGCCGTACTGCTCGTTCTCGGCGGACTACGTGAAGCAATTGGTCAAGGCACCTTGTTCGCCAACGCTCATTTAATGTTTGGCGAAATAGGCCACAGCATGACGATCACCTTGATTGAAGACTACCGCGGTTTCTTGTTAGCTGTATTGCCACCGGGTGCCTTTATGCTGCTTGGCTTTATGATTGCCATTAAAAACGTTATCGATGCCAAGCGTAGGCGTATGGCTAGTGCTATCGTTGTCACTGCACCTGCCGAAGCCTAGCCCAATCAGCATTCGCACTTAAGGGGCTGACTGGCCAAAGTGAACAAACTAAAACGTACAGAAATTTTTACACGTTGGCGTGAAAATAACCCCAAGCCAACAACAGAGCTTAATTATTCTAACCCGTTTGAGTTATTAATTGCCGTGATTCTCTCAGCCCAAGCCACCGATGTTGGCGTTAACAAAGCGACCGATAAACTCTACCCCATTGCCAACACCCCAGAAAAAATTTACGCCTTGGGCGAGAAAAAACTCAAAAGCACTATCAAAACCATTGGTTTGTATAACACCAAGGGTGCTAACATCATCAAGACCTGCAAACTATTGATCGACAGGCACAACAGCGAAGTACCCAATGATCGTGAAGCATTAGAGGCACTACCCGGCGTTGGCCGTAAAACCGCCAATGTCGTGCTCAATACCGCTTTTGGCGAACCTACCATTGCTGTTGATACCCATATTTTTCGAGTTTCAAATCGCACCGGTATTGCTCCCGGTAAAAACGTTAACGAAGTCGAGAAAAAGCTTCTCAAATTCGTTGCTGATGAATTTAAGGTTGACGCCCATCACTGGCTAATCCTGCACGGCCGTTACACCTGCATCGCTCGTAAACCTCGTTGTGGTTCTTGCATCATTGAAGACCTGTGCGAATACAAAAAAAAGACTGAAATTTAATCATGTTCACCCAAGATCGCGACCAACTCAGAAAGTTTTTTATTACTTCATGGCAAAAGAAACAAAACAACGAACCTATGGAACAACTGGAAACCATTGTCGCTGACATCATTGCCAAGCACCCAGAGTACCAACCACTACTAGCAAAAGAAGACGCCGCCATCGGTCGTGAATATTTACCTGAATTTGGCGAAACCAACCCCTTTTTGCATATGGGCATGCATATCGCCATCTACGAACAACTTAGCACCAACCGCCCCGATGGCATTCGCGCGGCCTACCAAAAAATTTGCAACAAAGCTGGTGATGAACACGAAGCCGAGCATCGCATCATGGATTGCCTAGGCGAAGTCATGTGGCAGGCACAGCGAAACCAAACCGAGCCTGACGAACAAGCCTATCTAATAATGTTAAAAGAGTTGTAAACTACTTTCCTGAATTAACTAAATACTATTCATCATGACCGACTACTGGAGCAAGCTCGTTCACAACCTGGAACCCTATGTTCCGGGTGAACAGCCAAAAATAAACAACCTCATTAAGCTCAACACCAATGAGAACCCCTATGGCCCATCGCCTAGAGTCTTGGATGCTTTGAAAACAGAGGCTACGGATTCATTACGTCTCTACCCTGACCCAAATTCGGATAAACTCAGACAAACTATTGCTGATTACTATGGCGTAAAATCAAGACAAGTCTTCGTCGGTAACGGCTCTGATGAAGTCTTAGCACATATCTTTCAGGCTTTGCTTAAACACGACAAACCCATTCTCTATCCCGGTATTACTTACAGCTTCTATCCAGTATATTGCGCTTTATATGAAATAGAATTTGAAACTATTGCGCTGGATGACAGTTTTAGTGTCAATGTCGATGATTACAAAAAACCAAACGGTGGCATTATCTTCCCCAATCCTAATGCCCCAACCGGCGTTGGACTTGGCTTAGAGGCTATCAAGCAACTATTGGACAACAATACTGATTCCGTTGTTGTCGTCGACGAGGCCTATATCGATTTTGGTGGCAACACCGCAATTGCACTGATCGACCAATACCCGAACCTGTTAGTCGTGCAAACGCTGTCCAAATCCCGCTCACTGGCAGGGCTACGTTTAGGCTTTGCTATAGGTAATGAAAAATTAATAGAGGCTCTGGAACGAATCAAAAATAGTTTTAACTCCTACCCTATCGATCGCTTTGCATCGGCTGGCGCCATCGCTGCCTTTGAAGACGAAGATCACTTCCAACAAACCAAGAAAAAAATTATCACTACGCGAGAAAAGTTGGTTGCCGATTTGGCAGACTTAGGCTTTAAAGTATTGCCGTCTCAAGCTAACTTTGTCTTTATCCGCCACCCTGACAATGATGCTGCCGCACTCAGCCAACGCTTACGTGAAAAAAATATTATCGTCCGACATTTCGCAAAACCACGTATTGATCAGTTTTTACGTATCACCGTGGGTACAGATGCAGAGTGTGCTGCCTTGATTAACTGCTTGAAATCACTACTGTCTTAGAATATTCAAATAGAGAATATTCTAACCGAACTAGGAGGCTGTCGGGCTTAGGTGATCGTAGCGAGGGAAAGCCATTTTGAGTCCATTTTATGGATCGTTTGAGGCGAATAGTGAGCCTATTTAACGAAAAGGATCCATAAAATGGGGTCAAAATGGCTTTGTCGTAGTAGATTCATCCTAAGTCCGACAGCCTCCTAATCCACGAAAAATTTTTCCATTTCACCCTGAATAAAATCATTGTCGTAGTTAGTGCCAATCGAAAACCCGGCAATCTGACTTAAATGGGTATAAGGCAATCCCGTTTCCTCATGCCACTCGTTAAACGCATGCTGTATTTTAGCCAGATCACGTTTTGACGCTGGCTTATCGGCAACATCAACACCAGCATTCTGAACTGCGGTGACTACGTCTTGCGATAAGACAAAACAATCTTTACCCACATAACGCATAAACCATTGCCCACTATTACCGCCTAGGCGCGAACCGTGTTTTTTTAAATAAGCCATCAAGCCCACCTGGTCATTTTCAGGCCATTCAGCAATAAATTGTGCAAAGCTGCCATGCTCTCTGACAATTCCCTGAATGAAATAGGTGTTCTCCATCACCGCCTTAATCTTTAGCCAATGACGCACAACCCGTTTATCCTTAAGATATTCCTCCCACCTCTCTGGTGGCATACAGCCTAGCGTCTTAATATCAAAACCAAAAAACGCCTGTTCAAACTGCGGCCATTTATTAGCAATCACCGTCCAATTAAATCCTGCCTGATTAATCGCCCGCGCCATCATCGCAAGAAAACGATCATCGCCTTTTTGTGTCAGTTGTTTTTTTGATAAGACAGACTTAAGCAGCTTTTTAAGCTTCTTAGAGCCACCTTTTCGCTTTTCAGCACGCGCTAGAATGGTTGCGAAGGTATGCATAGTCATTATCGGAAAAATTAATTTTTAAGCTAACTTAACCAAAAAAATAGAATACAGCGATGCGCAATGGTGTTTTTTTTGGTCAAATTAATCGCATTACTAAAGATATTACTCATAGGATGCCGTGAGATTTTTAAATGCTTTATTTGTTTGTGATTTGATAACGTAATTACTAATAAAGGGTATGACTAAGAGGATGCCAAGTATGTCAGTTACAATGTCTGGAACTGCTACAAGTAAGCACGCAATATAAAATACTGCTGTAAAAGCAAAATGCTTTAATTTTTCTGCTTCTCTTGAAGACAATGCAGATGTCTCTAGTTTTTCTTTTATATCTTCTGAAACTTCTATTCCATTTACTTTTTTTATGTATCGTTTATATTTTGGATATTAAAATAGTAAACATATTGCACCTATGAGCGTGGTAACAATATATACAGCGACTAGATATAATGTTCCGATAACAGCATGTAATTCACCAATACTAATTATCTCCAAAATTCCTATAATGAAAATTATTAGTAATGCCATAAATTATTTTAAATTCATAGCAGTTTATTTAAGGTTATTTTTTCTGTCTCAACGCTAATCTCAACGCATTCAACTTAATAAAGCCATGTGCATCCGCTTGCGTATAGGCACCACCATCATCCTCAAAAGTAACAATGCTCGGGCTATAGAGACTATCCGTTGCAGATTCTCTGCCAACAACAATAACATTGCCTTTGTAGAGTTTGATGCGAACGCGGCCATTAACACGTTGTTGCGAGGCATCGATCATGGTTTGCATCATTTCACGCTCGGGTGACCACCAGTAACCGTTATAGATTAGGCTGGCATAGCGTGGCATGAGCTCATCTTTAAGATGGGCGACTTCACGATCCAGGGTGATGGATTCAATAGCGCGATGACCTTTTAATAAAATGGTGCCACCGGGGGTTTCATAACAGCCGCGTGACTTCATGCCGACATAGCGATTTTCTACGATGTCTAAACGACCAATACCGTGTTGGCCGCCAATCTCATTGAGCTTGGCTAGCACCGCGTAAGGTGTCATGGCGACACCATCAATGGCGACGGCATCACCTTGTTTATAATCGAGTTCAATATATTGCGCTTGGTCTAGCGCCTTTTCAGGTGAAACACTCCAGCGCCACATGTCTGCTTCTGGTTCAGCAGCCGGGTCTTCGAGAATGCCGCCTTCATAAGAAATATGCAGGGCATTGGCATCCATGGAATACGGGGATTTCTTGCCTTGCTTACGCTCGATAGGAATACCATGATTTTTAGCATACTTCATCAAGTCTTCGCGTGAATTCAAATCCCACTCGCGCCACGGTGCAATGACTTTAATATCTGAACGCAGGCCATAATAACCCAGCTCAAAACGCACTTGATCGTTACCCTTGCCGGTAGCGCCATGTGATACGGCATCGGCACCAGTTTCATTGGCGATTTCGATTTGGCGTTTGGCAATGAGTGGCCGCGCAATCGAGGTGCCTAACAGGTATTCACCTTCATACACTGCGTTAGAACGAAACATGGGAAAGACAAAATCACGAACGAATTCTTCACGTAGATCGTCGATATAGATTTCTTTGACATCGAGCTGTTGCGCCTTGGCACGCGCGGGCTCCACTTCTTCGCCTTGGCCAATGTCAGCGGTAAAGGTGACCACTTCACAATCGTAAGTATCACGTAACCATTGCAGAATAACGGAGGTATCGAGACCACCGGAATAGGCGAGCACCACTTTATTAATTTTGCTCATAGGATATAGACTTATTTTTTTACGCCAAATTACTTTTTACGTCGGGCACTACGACGTAGACGCGACAACAAACGACGTGCCATCTCACCAAACATTTCGGTTTGTGTTGGGTGCGGATGTATCGCATTACCGACCTGACTCAAGGTCATTTCACCAGCCACCATCATGACAGCTTCGCCAATCAGCGTGTCAGTATGGTCAGCAAGGAAATGTACACCGATGATTTTTTGCGTGGTTTTGTCGGCGACGATTTTAATGAGGCCCAATGTCTCGCCGGTAATCATGGCCTTGGCATCAATGCTCATGGGCATTTTTACTTCGACTGCATCCATACCTTTAGCTTTAGCCTGGGCAACAGATAAACCAACAAAGCCGGCTTGTGGACGCGAGAAGATGACACCACAGTCTTTGGCTTCATCGTAAGCAGCTCTTTCACCCAAAATAGTTTGTGCTGCAACACGACCTTGTTGGCCGGCAGTATGAGCGAGCATTAAACCACCGATGACATCACCAACGGCGAAAATGTGACTGGCACTGGTGCGGCCGGTTTTATCGACCGTAATAACACTGCGATCTGAAGCAACGCCACTCTTATCAAGATGAAGCGGCTCCAGCACTGGACGCTTGCCTGTTGCCATGATGACGTAATCACAGGCGGTTTTATGCTCGATACCTTCAGCATCGACAAACTTGATACTCATTTTTCCAGGCTTGCCGGTAATTTCTACCACCTTGACTGAGGTTTGAATAGTCAGACGCGGGTCATCATTCAAAATACCGGTTAGGGTCTTGGCAATCTCATCTTCAACTTCGACGAGAATACGATCTTGTGCTTCGAGCAAGGTCACTTCGCTGCCAAAGTCCTGGAATATCTGCGCCATTTCAACGCCAATAGCGCCGCCACCGATAACGACTAATTTCTTCGGTACTTTATCCAAGGCCCAAACGGTATCAGAGGTCAATACACCACCGTTTTTCAAGCCTTCTGCCGCACCACCAATAGGCGGTATAAACGGCGGTGCGCCGGTGGCAATAACAGCGCAACCAAAGCTAATTTCTTTACCCTTATCACCAACACTTTGATCTGGACGGATATGAGGGTCATCATTGTTGGTTGAGCTATCAACACGGATAACATGATCGGAAACAAAACCGCCTTGCCCGTGAATGTATTTAATTTTGACACCGATATCGGTTTTATAGGCCATTTCACCGCGGGTTTCGAGTATGCCGCGACGAGTTTTTTCCATATCAGCCCAAACCAATTGACCTTTGTCGGTACCGGTAATGCCTAAGTGTGCGTCGTGCGCTCTGTCGCGCAATTTATCTGCCGCAGCTCGCCATGCCTTTGAGGGAATACAGCCACGCCAGAGGCATTCACCGCCAGGGAATTTAGAATCGTTGATCATAGCGACTTTTAAGCCATGCTCGGTTAAATCACGCGCGCAGTCTTCGCCGCCGGGGCCGCCACCGATTACGACAACATCGTAATCCCAATCACCTTCTGGTATTGCAGAACCCATAGTTGATTCCAGCCATGTTTCAGGTTGTTCGATAGTTGTTTTAAGCGTATTTAAATATTGTGCGACATTGGCACCGTTGACAACACGATGATCACCGGTAATGGTCAGCGGCATGCCGTCAGGGCCTGGGCTGGATATCGCCAGTATTCCCGCCATGCCCGGGGTAACAATGGCATCAAAATACTTAACGCCCATCATACCCATATTAGAAATCATAAAAGTCGGGTTAGCATATTCAGCTGGTGCTAAACGACGTGCGCGAGAACGACTAACGAGATCTTGCCAGTCAGCATTTAATTCTTCTAGTGAACGACTTTCGCAATTGCGTAATACCGGAACGACAAGGCCGCCTTCAACCGAGACTGCCATGCCAATATCGACGTTATCACGTTCAATAATTTGATCACCAGATTTATAGGCCCAGTTCATTGATGGATGTGCTTTCATTGCCAAGGCGCAGGCTTTAGCAATGGCGACGGTAACTGAGATCCCCGCCTTTTTAGCCGCAGCAATGAGTTTGACAGGCTGCGTGTCAACAGTAACGCGAAAATCGGGAATACCAATTGAACTGCTCATGGATTGCGCTATGGCTTTTTCCATGGCGTTCATAGGGCGCCCAACACCCGGTACATCGACTTGCGCAAGCCCAGAAACGGCTGTCGCTGTGCCGCTGCTTGCAGCTTGTTGTACATCGGCAGCCTGGATAACACCAGCCGGGCCGCTACCATGCACTCGATTTAAATCGACCTGCATACCGCCTGCAACCTTACGTGCATACGGGGTAGCACTACCGTTGTGCGGTCGTGATGCGGGTGCGGCCGAACCTGAATAGATTGGAGTGGCTGCCTTCTTGGCTAGTACAACAGCGTCAGAGACATCATTCGATTTTGCTGCACCTGACGATGACGTTGAAAATAATGCTTGCTCAACATCGCTTTTATTTTCAACCAAATAGGCCATAGCATCGCCAACGGCAATAACACTATCGATTTCTGCCATAGGCCCTGAAAGATAACCATCTTTAAAGACTTCGACGTCCATGATGGCTTTGTCAGTCTCAACGGTTGCGACAATGTCACCACGTGATACTTGCGAGCCAAGCTCTTTTTCCCAGCTCACTACGATACCTTCAGTCATGGTGTCTGAAAGCTGCGGCATAGTAATCGTTAATAACGCATTCGCTGGGTCAGATAGTGTAGTAGGTGCAGGCTCTACTGGTACTGCTGCAACCTCTACACCCGATGCTGGTGCAGTCTCATTAGTGATTTCAGATTCATCAGTAACGATATAAGCAATCGCAGCACCAACTTCAACTGTGGCATCGACTTCTGCTAATGGTCCTGACAAATAGCCTTCTTTAAAGACTTCGACATCCATAATGGCTTTGTCGGTCTCAACAGTGGCAACAATGTCGCCACGCTCGACTTTAGCGCCGAGTTCTTTTTCCCAACTAACCAGGACACCTTCTGTCATGGTGTCTGATAGTTGTGGCATTTTTATGCTATAGGGATCGGCCATCGATAATGTTACTCAAAAAATGTGGCTATCGCGGAACGACAGCTATAAAACTAAACAGGATTAGGATCTGCCAAAAGACGCCAATACCGCTGTAACAACATCTTTGGCATCGGGCACTGCTGCTCGTTCTAACGCGTGGTTATACGGAATGGGCACATGTACAGCAGAAACCCGCACCGGTGGCGCATCTAATTCGAAGAAACATTCCTCATTAAGAATCGCCATCACTTCAGAGCCCACACCCACCATCGCTTCAGCTTCTTCAACGATGACTGCGCGATGCGTTTTACTGACTGAGCGTTTGATGCCTTCACGATCCAAAGGACTGAGTGAATACAGATCAATGATTTCTCATTCAATACCATGTTGTTTTGACAGAATATCTGCCGCCTGTTGCGCCCAGTGTACGGAAATATTGTATCCAAACAAGGTGACATCAGAACCTTCTCGCACGACATCTGAGCCTTCTAGAGGATGAAAAAATTCATCATCCGGCACGTCACCTTTCAGGTTGTACATCAACTCATGTTCGTTAATAAACACAGGGTCATTACAACGTACAGCTGATTTAAGCAAGCCATAGGCTTGTTTCGGTGATGACGGCGTAACAACACGCAGACCGGCAACGCCCATAAATACCTTTTCCATACGCGCAGAATGCTGGGCACCCAGTTGGTGGGCCGTACCACCTGGCGAACGAATAACAATAGGTGCGGTTAGCTGACCACCTGACATATAACGTACTTTTGCTGCCGAGTTAAAAATCTGATCCATCGCTAACCAGGAAAAGTTAACCGACATGATTTCAATAATCGGCCGCACGCCAATAAACGAGGCACCAATAGCCAAACCGGTATAGCTGTTTTCTGAAATTGGGGCATCTATAATCCGCTCAGGGCCGTACTTATCATACAAGCCTTGGGTGGCCTTATAGGTGCCACCGACAACGCCAATGTCTTCGCCTATCGCAATCACTAAGGGATCGTTAGCCATTTCTTCATCGTGGGCACGGCGTATGGCTTGCCAATACATCATATTAGCCATTAGCTCGTGCCTCCGCTTACGTAAGGGTCATTGTCGGCTAACACATATTTTTCAAGATCAGCCACCAGCGGTTGCGGAGAATCCTCGGCAAACTTGATAATCTCGTCATCGATTTCAGCAATGAGTTTCTTATCCAGGGCCTTGTATTCATCCATAGAGATATCACCAGATTCAATCAAGCGATCACGCAAAATTTTAACCGGGTCACGCTTGGCCCATTTGGCCTCTTCTTTGTCATCACGGTAGGAATTGGAGTCAGACATGGAGTGACCACGATAGCGATAGGTCATCAGCTCAAGAAAATACGGGCCCCTACCACTGCGCACATGATCAACGGCGATTTTAGCTGCCGCGTGAACCGTCTCAATATCCTGGCCATCGGCCTGCGCAGAAGGAATGTTGTAAACTGCAGCACGTTTGTACTGATCAAGTTCTGACGTCGAACGATCTATACGTGTGCCGATACCATAGAGATTGTTCTCACAAATATATAGCACGGGTAACTTCCAGATTGAGGCCATATTTAAAGACTCGTGGAAGGTGCCCTGGTTATTGGCCGCATCACCCAAAAAACAGATGGAAATATCGTCATCGCCTTTGAGCTGAATGCCTTTGGCAATACCTGTTGCTAAGGGAAAGGGGCCGCCGACCAGCGAATAGCCACCCATAAAGCGGTGTTCAACATCAAAAATATGCATGGAGCCACCACGGCCCTTACTACTGCCAGTTTCTTTACCAAATAGCTCGGCCATCACTGCTTTAGGATCAGCACCACATTTAATGGCGTGAATATGATCGCGATACCCGGTGATCGCGTAATCGCGACCCGGACGTGCTGCTTCTAAAACGCCGTGCGCGCAGGCTTCCTGGCCTGGGTAGAGATGGACGAAGCCGCCAATCTTGCGCTCTTGCGCTCCTTGATAACAGGCTTCTTCAAAGCGGCGGGCAAATAGCATCTCTTGCAGCAGCCGTTTTTTGTCGTCGGTGCTTAACATTCAAATAGGTTTCTTTTGTAATGACAGTAAGCGCGCTATGATCTGTTTTTTAATCCATCAGGTCAAGGTAAAAACGCCCCTTAAACTATGAAAATTCAATTAAAACAATATCTAAGCGCAATCAGCAATGAACAAGCTGATGTGCTCGACACACTGACCTTTCTTGTTAGCGATAGCGACAACCCGACTGATTGGGGGCGCTTTCCATACAAAAAAGTGGTTACCCAGCGTTTTCGTCGTGCACAAAAACGTCATGCGGTGACCAAGCCGTTTACCACCGACCTGCCCAACGACAAGGGCACTCGGGTCTCATTCTGGCGTATTAAAACTGATCTCAGTACCTTTGAAACCCTGAGCTTAGCCCGTAAAATCGCTCAGCAAGCCCTGGCTCAAGGCAGCGAAACCGTCAGCATTCAATTACAAAAGCTGCCTGTCGCCGCCCACAGGCCCTTGGTTGATGCACTGATTTCAGCACTTTATGCTGCGAATTGGCCGATAACGTCGTTTAAAAGTGGCAAAAAAGACAAAAAATCGGCGAAACGCCTACATATTTATGGCCTTAAAAAACGTATCGATACAAAACAGACCGTAGCAACCTCTGAAGGTACTAATATCGCTCGCGATTTAACCCAGCTACCGCCTAATGTATTAACCCCCGGCGAATACCGCAAACGCATTCGCAAGCTTGCCACGCAGTTTGGCTGGCAACATAAATTTTATGGCAAAACCCAGCTGGAACAGAAAAAAGCCGGTGCCTTTGTCGCGGTACTTGAAGCCAGCGACAAACCAACAGGTGGTTTAGTCCACTTACGCTACCAGCCCAGCCGACGGCCAAAGAAAACACTGGCCTTAATCGGCAAAGGCCTGTGCTACGACACCGGTGGTATCAACCTTAAACCGGCCAAGTTTATGTATGGTATGCATGAAGATATGGCAGGCAGCGCCGTCGCACTGGGCACCCTGATCGCGCTAAGCCGACTAAAAGTCGATTACGCTATCGACTGCTATCTGGCTCTCGCTGTTAACGATATTGGCCCAAACGGCTATCGCCCTAATGATGTCATTACGGCCAGCAATGGCACCACCATTGAAATTGTCCATACCGATGCCGAGGGGCGTATGGTGCTGGCCGACACCCTGGCCATTGCCAGCAAAGCCAAACCGGATTTAATGATCGACTACGCGACATTAACCGGCTCCTGTGTGGCCGCACTGGGCACCACTTATTCAGGTGCCTTTAGCAACCGCGAAGAGTTTCACAACGATGTTATTGCTGCGGGCAAAAAATCTGGCGAACGTGTTTGGCCCTTCCCGCAAGACAAGGATTTTGACGCAGCACTTCACAGTAAAATCGCTGACATCAAACAATGTACCGTTGGCGGTGGCCCTGACCATATTCTCGCTGCACGCTTTTTAAATCGCTTTGTTGATAAAAACGTCCCGTGGTTGCACATTGATTTAGCCGCAAGCAACAACAAAAGCGGTCTTGCCCATATGCCCACTGCAACGACCGGCTTTGGCGTACGCTTCACCGTCGATTTATTGCAGAGTAAAGTGTTTAATCGCTAATGCAGAAATCATGACAGCGCTTAGCATCAATGCAGTTCATAAACAGTTCCCTGGCGTCAAAGCGCTCAACGGTATTGATCTGGCAGTAAAGCGCGGCGAGTTTTTTGGTCTGCTTGGGCCAAATGGCGCGGGCAAATCAACGCTCATTAATATTATCGCCGGCTTAACTAGCGCCGACAGTGGGTCGGTCTCGGTGATGGGGTATGACGTAAAAACTGATTTTCGAGCCGCGCGCAAACACCTTGGCATCGTGCCGCAAGAACTGGTCTTTGATCCTTTTCTCACCGTACGTGAGTCGATTCGCATTCAAGCAGGTTATTACGGTGTTGGTAAAGAAGGCTATGACTGGATAGATGAAATCATCGATACTCTGATGCTATCAGGTAAGGCCGATACTAATATGCGCGCTTTATCAGGCGGCATGAAACGACGTGTATTGGTGGCGCAAGCCTTAGCGCACAAACCCTCGGTAATCGTCCTCGATGAGCCAACGGCTGGTGTCGATGTTGAGCTACGGCGCTCGTTATGGAAATTCATTAAACGCTTACACAGCGAAGGCCATACCATCATATTAACAACACATTATCTGGAAGAAGCAGAATCTTTATGCGAGCGTATTGGCATTATCAACCACGGTAAGTTAATTGCGTTAGACACTACGGCTAATTTAATCGCCAGTGGCATTGCTTCGGTGTCACGATTACGCGTCACTGTCGCAAACAAAGACTACGCACTGCCCGATTCCTTACAAGCATTACTTATCGATAGCAGTAATGGCACTGAAGATGCCAAGGATCAGTGGTTGGTATTTGAATTTGATCGCTCGCACTATTCCGCTCTCGATATTATTGATAGTTTACGCACCGCAAAGGTTAACATCGTTGATATCCACACCGAACACGCCGACCTTGAGGATGTGTTTTTATCACTTACCGGCAAGCGGACGTCTTGAATACTATCGGTTTTAAAACACTGTTAAAAAAAGAATTATTGCGCTTTTGGAAAGTTGCTTTTCAAACTATTTTCGCACCTGTAGTCACCACGTTGCTTTACCTTGTTGTCTTTAGCCAGGCATTGGGTTCTCGTATTAGTGTCTTTGACAATACCCCCTATGCCGTTTTCCTGATTCCTGGCCTGGTCATGATGGCCGTATTGCAAAATGCCTTCGCTAACAGCTCATCCAGCCTGACCCAGGCCAAAATAACAGGCAACATCATTTTTATACTCTTGCCACCGCTGTCCTATATTGAACTGTATTTGGCTTATACCGTTGCCGCCATGATACGCGGCATGATAGTGGGGCTAGGCGTGTTAATTGCCGCAACATTGTTCATCCCTATACCCATTCACAGTGTCGGTTTTTTATTGATATTTGCCTTAACCAGTAGTGTTGTGCTCGGCTCTGTCGGCATTATCGCTGGCATTTGGGCAGACAAGTTCGATCAGCTAGCATTGTTTCAAAACTTTATTATCATGCCGCTGACGTTTCTCAGCGGCGTATTTTATTCCATTCAATCATTGCCTGATTTTTGGCAATTTATCTCACATTTGAACCCGTTTTTCTATATGGTAGATGGCTTTCGTTATGGCTTTTTAGGGGTGTCCGATGTGTCACCCTGGCATAGCCTGGTTTTCGTCATTATTGCCATGCTGGTATGCGCCAGTGTTACGCTAGTCATGCTAAAACGTGGCTATAAACTGCGCCATTAAATATGATTCAACACTTATGAATACACTGGATTTGTCGACGCGCTTTCGCGGCTTTTTACCTATTGTGGTCGATGTCGAAACGGCAGGCTTTGATGCCAAAAAAGATGCGCTACTAGAAATAGCCGCGGTGATGCTTACAGTCAGCGAAGATAATCAGCTAATAACAGGTGAAACCCACGCCTGCCACGTTGAGCCATTTGCCGGCGCTAATCTTGATGAGGCAGCACTCGCCTTTAACAAGATCGACCCTTACCATCCCTTTCGCATGGCACTCAGTGAGCGTGATGCTCTGAACGAAATTTTCAAACCCATACGCCAGGCGATTAAAGAGCACCAATGCACACGCGCCATACTGGTCGGTCATAATGCCTTTTTTGATCTGGGTTTTTTAAATGCGGCAGTTGATCGCAGTGGTGTCAAACGCAACCCATTTCATCCCTTTAGCAATTTTGATACGGTGTCGCTGGCAGGGCTTGCTTACCAACAAACAGTGTTAGCAAGAGCCATCCAAGCGGCTGAGATCGAATGGGATCAATCAGAGGCGCACTCTGCCATTTACGATGCACAAAAAACAGCGGAGTTGTTTTGTAAGATTGTTAATCGCTGGGACGCGCAAATCAGCGCCCCAACCATGACATAGCAGCCAGACTAGGCGTCGCTAGCGCTGCTCGCCTCCGCAGCGGGCAACATCTTTTGCAGGTCGCCTTGCTCGTAAAGCTCAAGCATGATGTCGGAACCACCAACTAACTCGCCCTTAATGAACAACTGGGGGAACGTAGGCCAGTTTGAATATTGCGGCAAGTTAGCCCGCACTTCCGGCTCTTCGAGCACATTGACACTAGTAAACTTGGCACCACAATTAGACAAAATTTGTGTCGCTTGTGACGAAAAACCGCATTGTGGAAAGGTTGGCGTGCCTTTCATAAACAGCACAACGTCATTGTCTTTTACGGTCTTGTCGAGTTGACCCATGATATCCATAATTTTATTCCCAGTTAATCGCTATGAGCAAAATATTGGGCAATTCTAACGCTTTTCAAGTCTCATCGCAGACGGTCATCACTACGACCGGACTCATGCCACAGCCGTGGTAACCACTACAGCCCATCAAACATAAGACGAGCGCCTAATGGTACTGATATAATCCCTATTTAACGTTCAAGTGGAAGCTCTAACGATGGCACACGAATTACCGGCATTGCCTTATGCACTGGATGCGCTGGCGCCGCATATCTCAGCTGAAACCCTGGAAATTCACCACGGCAAGCACCATGCAGCCTATGTGACCAATATCAACAACCTGGTTGCTGGCACTGAGTACGAAGGCTTGTCACTGCAACAAATCATCGTCAAGGCGCCTACTGGCGGTATCTTTAATAATGCCGCACAAATCTGGAACCACACGTTTTACTGGAATTGCTTAAGCCCGAATGGTGGTGGCGAACCTACGGGTGCAATCGCCGATGCCATTAATTTGGCTTTCGGATCATTTGCTGAATTCAAGGAACAGTTCTCCAAAACCTCAATCACTACTTTTGGTTCCGGCTGGGGTTGGTTGGTTAAAAATAGCGATGGCTCTTTAGCCCTGGCCAGCACCAGCAACGCTGGCAACCCGATGACTGAAGGCCAAACACCCATCTTGACCTGCGATGTGTGGGAACATGCTTATTATGTCGATTACCGTAACCGCCGACCTGATTATGTCGCCGCGTTCTGGAACCTTGTCAACTGGGACTTTGCCAACACCAATCTTGGCTAGGCTACCCAGCTATTTACTAATAAGCTAATAGATAACCAGTGCGGCAGCCTTCTGGCTGCCGTTTCTTTTTTTAGACACAACACAGGAATCAATATACAGGTGACAGGCTTAATGGCTAACTACTCGCGACTTCCCGTCAGCTTTCGCCATGGTAAAGGCTGCTGGTTATGGGATGATGCGGGTGAAAAATACCTCGATGCCTTATCCGGCATCGCCGTTTGTGGCTTGGGTCATACTCACCCTGCTGTTAGTCAGGCCATCAAAGAGCAGGCCGATTTACTGCTGCACACCTCTAACCTTTACAATATCGAACCTCAGTTACAACTCGCCACCAAGTTAAATGCCTTATGTGCGACCGAGACCGCCTTTTTCTGTAACTCTGGCGCCGAAGCCAACGAAGCCGCTATCAAGATAGCGCGCCGTTATGGTCATGATCACGGCATCAATAATGCAAAAATAATTGTTATGGACGGGGCATTTCACGGTCGCACACTGGCGACGTTATCGGCAACTGGTAATAACAAGATAAAGCAAGGCTTTGGGCCATTGGTCGAAGGCTTTATTCAAGTACCGTATAACGATATCAATGCTGTTTCGACTCATAGCAATGAGTCCAACGTTGTCGCCGTGATGGTTGAGCCCATTCAGGGTGAAAGCGGAATTAATATTCCTAACGAACATTATCTATCTGAATTACGCAAACTCTGCGATAAAAATGAATGGCTGCTGATGACGGATGAGATTCAATCCGGCATCGGCCGCACTGGTCACTGGCTCGCTGCTCAACGTGTCGGCGTGAGCGCTGATGTTGTTACCCTGGCTAAAGGCTTGGCCAATGGCGTGCCTATCGGCGCCTGTCTTGCGCGCGGTAAAGCGGCAAAGGTATTTGGCCCAGGCTCACATGGCTCCACCTTCGGCGGCAACCCCTTAGCTTGTCGAGCAGCACTCGCTGTCATTAACACCATCGAAGATGACGAGTTAATGCACAATGCCAGCACTATGGGCAACTATTTACTAAACGGATTCAAAACACGCTTATCTAATTTAGCGATTATTAAAGAAATCCGTGGACAAGGTTTACTTATCGGCATTGAGTTGAATAAACCCTGCGCCGAGCTCATCAGCAAAGCGCTTAGCCAGCACTTGCTTATCAATGTGACAGCAGAACGTGTTATACGTCTACTACCCCCCTTAATATTACAACAGACCGAGGCCGACATGATTATTGACACCGTCAGCGAGCTGATTGTTGACTTTGCCAAACAGGTTTAACCATGCCAACCAGACATTTTTTAACGCTCTCCGACCTTAGCCCTGATGAATTGAATGCGTTGATTGCGCGTGCGATTGAGCTGAAGTCCATGCACCATAACAACAGCGTTTACCAACCACTGAAAAACAAAGTCCTGGCCATGGTGTTTGAGAAATCATCGACACGCACCCGTGTATCGTTTGAGGCCGGCATGATCCAACTTGGTGGTGGCTCAATCTTTCTTTCGCCGCGCGACACACAGCTAGGCCGCGGCGAACCCATTGCCGATACGGCGCGTGTACTGTCGCGCATGGTCGATGCCATTATGATTCGCACCTTTGCCCATGACAACGTAGTCGAGCTAGCAAAGTATGCTGATGTTCCGGTAATCAATGCGTTGACTGACGACCATCACCCCTGCCAGTTGCTGGCAGATATACAAACCTTTGTTGAGCATCGCGGCAGCATTAAAGGTAAAATGGTTACTTGGGTTGGTGATGGCAATAATATGTGCCACTCTTACATGCAAGCATCTAAACAGTTTGGTTTTAAACTCAATATTACCTGCCCGCCAGGCTATGAACCTGATACTGATATTTTGTCTGCCTGGGGTGACAATAGCCAGTTATTTAATGATCCTCACGCTGGATGCAAAGGAGCTGACCTGGTGGTAACCGATGTCTGGGCTAGCATGGGTCAAGAAGGCGAGGCTAAGGATCGTAATAAGGTGTTTGCGCCTTATCAAGTAAACGCCGACTTGATGGCCAAGGCAAATAACGATGCGCTGTTTATGCATTGTCTGCCTGCACATCGCGGCGAAGAGGTCAGTGCCGATGTCATTGATGGCCCACAAAGCGTGGTCTGGGATGAGGCTGAAAATCGCCTGCATGCGCAAAAAGCGCTGCTTGAATTTTTGATTCCACATACTAAAAATCAACGAGCCTCTGATTAATTCTGGAGCAGCGATATTGGTGAATGAAATTTTTCAGATCGAGGCGCGAATCGTACCCCAAGGGCACTTCCTGCGGGGCGCAGTCAATAGTGGGTCTATTGATAAGATTCGTAACAAAGATCTGGAAGATTTCCGTCAGCAAGGCCGCGTTCCACGAATTGATCAGAGATTCCTTAACCGCAGATTCAAATAATGAGCGCTATTGTCGAGGTGAAATCAATCAGCTGCCGCTACCGCAAAGAAACGGTATTAGATCAGCTTTCATTTCACGTCAATAGCGGCCAGATTGCCTGCCTGCTTGGCCCTTCAGGTTGTGGCAAAACCACCGCACTGCGTGCTATTGCCGGGCTCGAACCCATCAATGAAGGTGAAATTCATCTGCGTGGCAAACAAGTATCCAGCGCCAAACAAACTGTTGCACCGGAAAAACGTAAAATCGGTATGGTCTTTCAGGACTATGCCTTGTTTCCGCATATGGACATCGCTGGCAATATTAGTTTTGGTCTACGTAAACTACCAGCATCGCAACGCCGTGAGCGCGTCGCCGAGCTACTAGCGACAGTTGGCTTGCCTGACTATCAAGAGCGCTATCCTCATGAGCTGTCAGGTGGCCAGCAACAGCGTATCGCACTTGCCCGCGCCCTTGCTTCTAAGCCTGACTTAATCCTTATGGATGAGCCTTTTTCAAATCTCGATGTCGAGCTGCGTGAACAATTAAGCCACGAAGTGCGGAAAATATTAAAATCATTAAACACCAGTACAATCATCGTCACTCATGACCAACAAGAGGCCTTTGCCATTGCCGATGTCATCGGTGTTATGCAACATGGTCGTCTTTTGCAATGGGATACCGCATTTAATCTTTATCATGAACCCAACCACCGTTTTGTCGCTGACTTTGTCGGCCAAGGCGTCTTAATGAAAGGTTATTTAGTCTCGGCCAACTCTGTTGCGACAGAAATCGGGCTGATCCACGGGAACCGTGCCTACGCCTGGCCCAAGGGAACTGAAGTCGATGTGCTGCTAAGGCCCGATGATGTCGTGCCTGATACCAATGCAGACCTTAAAGCAAAGGTCGTGCACAAGGCGTTTAAGGGTGCTGAAATCATGTATACCTTAAAACTACCCACCGGCAGCAAGGTATTGTCATTATTTCCAAGCCACCAAGATCATGCTATTGGTGATCTTGTTGGTGTCCGTATCGCGGCAGATCATTTAGTGGCATTTAATTATACTTAGATAGAGAACCTATTAGTTCTCATATGAGAACTAATAGGCATTCTTATGAGTAAAGCCTTTAAAAATAGTCTTCAGAACAATCTTTGCATCCAGCCACACCGACCAATTATTAATATATTCAAGGTCGCACTCAACACGTTTCTGCATTTTCTCCAACGTATCCGTTTCACCACGCCAACCATTGACCTGCGCCAAGCCTGTAATGCCTGGCTTAACCTTATGACGCAACATATAACCACTGATTAAGCCGCGATACTCTTCGTTATGCGAAACAGCGTGCGGCCTGGGCCCGACAATCGACATGCTACCCAACAAAACATTAAAAAATTGCGGCAATTCATCCAGCGACGTACGGCGCATAAATGCACCAAATTTGGTCACACGAACATCATCTTTGGTTGCTTGACGAACCTCAGAGCCGTTCTCTTCAACCGTCATACTACGAAATTTAAACACCTCGATCATCTCACCATTAATACCGTAACGTCGCTGTTTAAAAATTACCGGGCCAGGAGAAGTTAACTTAACAGCTATAGCAATAAACAACATTGGCAAGGCAATAAGCGTCAATATGCCACTTGTCACGACCACATCAAATGAACGCTTTAACCAACCATCAATGCCATAAAACGGCGTGTCATAGATACTAACAACTGGCAGGCCGCCTATATTCCCCCAACGCGCACTGAGCAAATCGAACATAAAAAAATCAGGAACGATATAAACCGATGCCGTCGTATCCGACAATTGCGAGACCAACATTTTAATACGCTCTTCCGCGCGCATGGGTAGCGCGATAAAGACAACATCAACATCACCTTCGCGTGCCGCACGTACCAAGTCTTCCAGAGTACCTATAACAGGCAAGGGGTCATCTACTAATGGCCGCGGGCCACCACTCTTGCGGTCATCGTAAAAACCAACGGGTTTCATGCCCATATTCTGCGAATTGATCATGGCATAAGCAACTTGCTTACCAAGATCACGAGCGCCAGCAATCGCCACGCGACGCACGTTCCAACCACGCCTATACAACTCACTTTGTAGGCGCAGCAAAGCGGCATGCCAAAGAATAAGCAGTATTGGTGTAATAGCAAACCAGGTAAATAAGGTAAGGCGAGAATACTCGGCCGACGTCTTGGTCGCGTAACCAAACAACAAAAGACCCATAATGACTAGCAGCCAAATATAGCAAACCTTAACAGCGCGCCGCCCTAAAGACAGTGCATTAGAATCGGTATAAACACGCTGCACACTGGCAACAAACAGAAACAAACCGACTGATATGGCAACAATTAAGCTGTATTTATCCGTCCAATTGACTTTATACCAATACGCAACAACGAACAGCGCCAACCCCACCAACAGCGCATCGCCAATACGCGAGATGAAACTCAGCCGTGATGAATAGGAGTCCTTAAACCCAGTTATTGTCGCCAACCTTTCCCTCCGAACCTTTGTCCATTTTTTGACACACTTGAACAGACTCTTAATTCGGTCACAATAATTGACCCTGGTTAAACTTCATACCTGTCTTATTTTTCCATCTTCGACGCAAGACACAAAGCTCACCATACTAGAAATCACGTAATATAGAGGCTTACTTAAAAATATCAAACTAAATACTAACTGAAACCGAGCAGTCCTCCAGACGCACGGCTTCATACAACCTGGCAGACAACGTAATTGCGTCATCTGTAAGGCTATTCATTAGCATCGACTCAGCATTAAGCGTCTTACTAAACTGACGGCCAAGCCATAGACCTATTGTTTCGTCGCCAATTTCTGAATAACAGCTCTTGAAAGTCTGAATAGTATACGCCACCTCTATACCGGGTGGATTATAGGAATAACCAAATTTATTAAAAGGCAGTTCTTTCCCCCGGCTTTGTGGCGTCGGACAAAACCACTCCAAACCTTGACGGTACAAATCAGTCTGAAGAAAACTCAATATACGAAAAAATGTATTACTACGCCAAAACGAGTGCATACTGTACTCTTGAAATAATAAAGCAAACGCATAGGTGTTGAATGCATGATAACCAATCGCTTTGTTAATTACGCTATTTTTGTATAACTCACTTTTATTCTGACGTTTGACTCTTGCCTTTATAAAATCTTTAACTGCTCTTCGCAAAGACTTTTTGTTATTGCTACCACCCAGCGCATGCACTATTAGCCCGCTGTCATATATCTTCAGGTTGTCACCGAGCTTATCGAGGAAGATCTCTATTTGAGATTTGATTTGTTCACTACCCGTCACCAATCCACCTGCAGCGGCAAACCATAACTGATGGTTAAATGTCATATCGACACCAGCGTAAGAACCATCAACATTAACGATACGCCACCTGGCTGTTTTCTCGTCAAATGGGTGCAATAAAAACATTTTTTCTGCCAGTGTATTAAGCGAGGGATCATCTAATTTTTCAGCAGCGTAAGCAAGCGCTTCAATCACCCATGCCTGACCAATTAATCCATTAGAAAAATCCTTCTGCGGGTTTTTGCGTGCCCAAATCGTAGCACCCATAGGTCGGCGCTCTTCAGCAGTAATATAGGACAGAGCCCTGAGCGCAGCATCTCGATATTTTTTCGCGCCGACTATCTCATACGCTTTCAACAAGAGCATCATTATATGAGCAGTATTTCTTACAGGTAATTCTTCGTCGTAATAAGGGCCATTGTGGCCATGCTGAAATGATCCATCTGGAAACTGTCTCAACAACATCGCATCTACAGTTCTTATGATTACTTCACTGATTTTTATCTGCATTTATTTTCCGTTAACTAGCACTCCATCAATACAAGATTGTTGGAGTGCCATGATGTGTATGGCATCTTATTTTTTAATCATCTGCACAAACTCGCCAAGAAAAGCTTTGATATTTTTTCGCGCGCGAAAAATAAAGGCAGCGAACAGTTTTGTTTTTACCTGTGCAGGACAATTATTTAGCAGCAGGCGAATATGGGCAAAGTCAAGGCGCGCGATTTTCTTTGACAGAAACTCACTGGATTGATTGGCGTAATAAGTTGCCAACTCACTCATCTCATCCGAGCTAAACTCAACTGAACCATATTTGTCCAGATTTTTAAATCCAAATTCAAGGTATTCACGTATCACCAGCCCAGTGGAAATTGAACGGGTCTCTTGCCGACCCTCGTGAAGGCCTGTTCTTGTAAAGACACAATGAGCAAAGCCTAAATCATAATTGTCTAGCAACCTTAATGCGAGCTCAGTGTCACCATGAAGATAATTCTTATCAAAGCCGCCAAGGGTATCGTATGCAGATTTTCTATACATAACAGTATTAGGTGAACCACTACAGACATGAAGTTTTCGAAGTAATTGTTTCTTTAAGATATCAGCACCACTAAATACTGACTTATCTGGCGAAAGACCTACATTGGTTAAAGAGCTACCATAAAGACGAAAAGCGGAAACAATTCCAATCCGGTCAGATAATTCGCCGACGGCCAACATTTCGTCTAAACAATTTGGGTAAAGATAATCATCAGCTAGTGCATACTTAATCCACTTGGCATCTGCTGAAACATGCTCAATACACTTACGAAAATTATCTGTCACATCGACTGTCACATCATTCCTGTAAACTTTGACGCGACCATCATTTGAGCAGAGCTTTTTTATAATATCAGGTGTTTTATCGGTCGAAGCGTTATCAACGATAATGTATTCGAAATTGGGGTAACGCTGAGCCAGCACTCCATTGATGCAATCTTCAAGAAAATCTTCGCCGTTGTAGACAGGCGTACATACACTAATTAGCGGTATTTCAGTCATAATAAGGAAATTACAGGTTCCGGGTTGCTAGCAGCAAGTAGGCCGTATTTATCGGCCATTATTCTCTCTTTCCTTAATAATCCTTGCCGGCACACCTGCAGCTAGAACACCAGCAGGGATATTTTTATTCACAACAGATCCGGCACCAATAATTGCGCCCTGACCTATATGCACACCATCAAGCACGACAACACCAACCCCCAGCCAAACGTCATCCCCAATATCAATGCCTCCTTGGCTGAATAGGGGCTGTTCTTTCATTGTTTTGTCTAACGACATGCCATGATTGTAGGGGTAAAAAGCACAATTTAGCGCTATTTGAACATCAGCACCAATACGAATAGTACCTACATACGCAGACAATTGGCAGCGAGGCTGAATCGTAGTGCGATCACCGATAAAAATATGCCCACCTTTCCCTGATTCGAGAATTGTATCTTTGTTAATAGCAACCTCGTTCCCGAGCGTCACCGACTCACTAGAACCACGATTAAAAATAGTGACGCCATCACCTAAAAAGATATTTTTTCCTAATGTGATATTACGCGCGTGAATACATACGGAAGGAGAGATATACCCTATTTCGGACATTCGTGCTAGATCATGCCGGGCTTTATAAGGCGGATAAAACCAACCTGCCATTGACATGGCACCCCGGCCAATCACCCCATAACCAGCAAAGCGCATCCAAAAACGCGCCCATATATTACGTAATTTTGATTTCAATTTTAAAACTTACCAACTCTGCTTTAGCGAATCTCACCAACACAAGCTTCCTATAGTCTGCCTGACACTACAAGCCCTAAAAATTAATTAGCATCCAGGATTATTACGAACGCTAAAAGAAGAAACCGTGAGCAATAACCGTACAATAAAGCCGCTTAGCGCCACTTTGGTCGCTGAGCGGGTGTGCCGCTTTAGCGCCTTAACGACTCGATTAATTCTATAGAGACAATGCAAGTAAACTAACGGTTATTATTCCCCCAGCCATACCTTAATCAGAGCAATCAAGACAATAAAACACCGTGCAAACCCTCAATAATTGTAGATTACACACTAAACCGCCCTAAAACATTCAAGGGCTACAACTTAACCCCAATTGCCCATCTAATCCCTGGCACCATAAATTGGCAATAGACTGATATCCAACACCATCAGGGTGGATGCCATCTATGGAGTATTCACTTGGGTTAGCAGTGAAGTACCCATGTAAGTCTGGCGGCACATAACTAAACTCATTTTCGAATACCAACTCATCAATCACTTGATTATATCCATCCACTATTACATTGCGCACAGTATTGGCAAAATACGGTGGCGCCTTAGCTAAAAATATTACCTTTCCTGCTGATAAAGCCGCATCAATAATCTGTTGTATATTATCTTTAAACGACCCAGCATAACCAGCATCATCAACCGCCAATCCAAGCCCACTAAGAGTCGGCATTGTCCCACCTGAGTCGTTCGCACCATAAAACACTAAAAACGCTTGTGCTTCTGGAGTGCGCTGTATAATGGCTTCGATACGAAGCGCGCCCTCAAAAGATTCTTCCCCCGAATTACCATCATTGATCACCGTTACAGGCATCGAATTATCTGCACTGAGAAGATCATTCAATATTGGCGCATACCCACCTCCCGTATTGCGGGTATCTGCTGACACATCATCACTGGAAATATCATCTTCCAAACCGTTGGTAATACTGTCACCAAAGCTATGTAAATGAATTCCATTAGTGCCAACAAAGGTTAGGTTAACTGTTGCTGCAGCATCGACAATGCGAACTCCACTACTATCAAGCAAGTATGCGTCTATGACATGATCACCAGCAGACAAAGCAGTAAACTGCGTGCTGTAAGGAGACGCAAAGTCAGTTTGAAAAATTTCATTCGCCGCGCCTTCGTCGACAACAAACTCTACCCCACCAACACCATTCAAGCTGGTGCTAAACGCTACCACATCCAACACGCCATCAGTGCTGACAAAATATTCGCTAGACGTGTGATTTAAGCTATTTGCTATCGCCAAACCAAGCTTCGGTGCTGATGATGCAGTAGTAACACTTACATCATCAAAGGCACAAGATGAGTTGCGCGCGCAAAAGAGGGCTATCTCTCCGCTACTAAATGTCGCATCAGCTGCAGCCATAATGTGCTGACCTCCAGCAAAGACCACAATCACGCCATTTTGATACACAATACGTAAATCTAAAGACTGTCCGCGTACGTAACTTTGCGGGCTTGTACTCAATTCCGTATAAAGACCACCCTGCTTACGCCAAAGCTTACGGTGCCCTTTCATTCCGTCTAACTCAAACCGATAATAATTATCATCATCTTGATAACCAAAGATAACGCCAATGGTATCGAATTTCCAGATACTGCTATCGTTAGATGATGTGCCATCGTTAGCAGGATCAGATGACCGAACACTAAGCTGTATTTCTATATCGCTCGGCAGCGATACATCCGACAATGCATACGACCCTATAGCAACCCCTTCTGGGGAGAAACCTCGGCAATCACCAACCTGTATTAGCTCTCCCCCAATCACCGTCCAGGATGGACTCGCTCTCTGGCAATTATTAACTATCGTCCAACCGTTGAAATTTCCATCATTAAAATTATCTTCTAATAGCACTGTAGTACCACCACCGCCTGTAGCCGTATCACGCGCACTCTCTGTTGGCCCAGTACCTGTCGGCACAAAACCCACGTTCGACGTCACCACCAGCTTATCAATTCGAAAACCCGCCTCGCGCATCCACACATTC
>JAESQP010000113.1 GCA_016765075.1 Gammaproteobacteria bacterium | reverse complement strand
TAACAACACTCGTGTACGTAAACGTTTTTCGTCACTTAATAGGCGCATGGTGATGAGCGGTATCACCACCATCAACAGCATCGGCACGTTACCCAACATGCGGATAACAACCAGTAAGGTTGCGCCCGGCGCTTGCGCATTGAGCGCCAACTCATCCTGTCCGGCAATAAAACTGTCGATGTTTAGCAGGAAAATATACGCCAATAACAATTGCACCAATGCCAACACCACCCATGCCAACGGTGATAAAAACAGGCTGCGTAATTCATGACGTGCGATAGCAACAATCACAACGATGCACCCTCTGACAACGTACGCTCGGGGGGCAACGCATTATCATTCGTTGTAATATCAACAAACACCTGCTCAAGATCTGTTTGTTGCGGGGTTAATTGGTAAAGACCCAGCTGATTTTCTACTGCGTATTGTGCGACACGCTCTGCTGGATTATTTTTTTCATCAATCTCTAGCTGAAAACACCCAGCACCAACACACTGAACGGCGACGACACCCTCGATAGCCAGTAGTGCATCAAGGTTTGGCTCTTTGCGTACTGCAAGCAATAAGGTGGTGCTGGCCATATATGCAGATAAGGCCGCAATATCATCGGCGAACACAATACGGCCATGATCCAGGATCTGTACACGATCACATATTGCTTGCACTTCAGGTAAAATATGGGTCGATAAAATAATACCGTGATCCTGCGCCAATTCACGAATCAAGCTACGTATCTCTCGGATCTGTACTGGATCAAGGCCGACCGTGGGCTCATCAAGCACGATCACATCGGGTAAATGGACTATCGCCTGGGCAATACCTACACGTTGCTGATAACCCTTCGATAACTGACCAATAATGCGTCGGCCGACTTTACCCAACCCACAGCGTTGCTTGATCTCACTGATACGTTGACGGCGCTTGGCGGCTGGCACACGCCGTAGTCGCGCGCAATAGTCAAGATATTCATCCACGCTTAAGTCACGATACAAAGGTGGCTGTTCCGGCAAATAACCAAGCCGACTCTTGGCCTTGATCGGCTCTTTGATAATATCGTGGCCAGCAATTTTAATGGTGCCCTGTGTCGGCGCCAACACACCACACAACATATTCATGGTAGTTGACTTGCCCGCACCATTAGCGCCAAGAAAGCCCAGCACTTCACCTCTATTGAGATAAAAACTCACCTCATGCACAGCGCTAAGGTCACCGTAGCGCCTGCCAACTTTGTCAACACTAACGAGTACTTGCTTATTCAATGCCGGCACCTTGCATAAAAATGAATACTGTTATCGTTATCATACTTCGTATGACACACTATTTTTTCTCATAGTAGAAATATTGTTGCTAAACCGAGAAAAACGAGAAAGCCGATGACGTCTGTCACCGTGGTCAGCAAGACACTACCGCCAAGTGCTGGGTCGCTGCCTATGCGTCGCAGCAGTAACGGAATGGCAACGCCAGCCAGTGATGCAACAATGAGGTTTATCACGAGAGCTATACCAATAATGGCGCCTATTTGATAATCCTCAAACCAAAATACCACAACTAACGTCACTACTGCTGCCCACAGAAAACCATTGAGCACGCCGACCGCCATTTCTTTACGCATTAATCGCAATGAGTTGGCCGTACTCACTTGGCCCATTGCCAAACCTCGAATTACCAGGGTTAAGGTTTGACTGCCGGCGATGCCACCCATGCTGGCAACGATGGGCATGAGTACCGCCAGTGCAACAATTTTTTCGATGGTGGCATCAAACAGGGCAATCACTGCCGAGGCGGCAAAAGCGGTGAGTAAATTTGCACCCAGCCATACGGCGCGACGACCTGTGCTCGTCCAGATAGGCGAAAACAAGTCATCTTCTTCACCCAAACCCGCCATGCTGGTTAGCGATTGTCCACCCTGCTCACGAATAACATCGACGATATCGTCGATAGTAATACGGCCTAACAAACGATTATGATCATCGACTACTGGTGCAGACAATATGTCCTGGCGTGCAAAGTGGTTAGCAATGTCGGTCTCTTGCATCGTTACCTTGATTGCGTCGAAATCGCTGATCATGGCTTGGGCAACAGTGGTCGTGGGTTGTAAGGTGACAATTTGCGTAATGAGCAAAACACCTAAATAGCTATCATCACGGTCAACAACAAATAATTTATCGGTCGATTCGGGCAGCTCACCGCGTAAACGTAGATAACGCAATACCACATCGAGGCTGACATCAGGCCGCACCGTAATGGCGTCGGTATTCATCAAGCCACCGGCGGTGTCCTCAGAATAGGCAAGCACTTGCTCAACGCGCTCTCGATCCTGTCGGCCCATAGCTTCAAGAATTTCGCGACTGTCTTGATCGGGCAGACTTTGCAGAATATCGGCGATATCGTCTGTCTCTAGCCCTTCGGTCGCAGCAATCAACTGCGCCAGACCCATTTCTCGAATTAGGCTGGCACGTACATCGTCATGCAAATGCGCTAGCACAGCGCCGCGAATATCAGCTGCCAACCACTGCCAGACGGTGTCCCGTTCAGCACTGGGCAGGCTCTCAATAGAATGGGCGATTTCAGCCGGATGCAGCTCTACCAGCAGCGCACGAGCATCGTCATGAGCATCATTGCGCAGACACGCCATGAACTCCTCTAGCTCTTCTTTAATTTCTTGTTTTTCGCCCGACATCGGTTGCTATACCGCCAAAGGTTAACCTACTCGAGTGTAGGCAATATTGATCAATAAAAGAACCCTGATTCGGAAATAGGTTGATAAAAAAGTAAGGCAGCTAAATAATTTGAATTTAGGGTTCTGGCTAGATATCTTGATTAATACGATCTAGCAATTCTTCGATTTCGTTACTGGTTCCCGCTCGATGCACGCTATGCATTAACGCAGACAACTCTGAGACCGAGCTATTGATGACAATACGACGCACATCCAAGCAGGCACGTGGATTCATACTAAATACTCGCAAACCCATGCCCAATAATAAGCGCACATAACGCACATCGCCGGCCATTTCACCACACATCGTTACCGGTATTTTGGCATCAAAACCAGCCTTAATCGTCATACCGATCAATTTAAGCACAGCCGGGTGCGCTGGCTTGTAGAGGTGGTTGACATCCTCATCAAGACGATCGATAGCCAAGGTATACTGAATTAAATCGTTGGTACCAATGGATAAAAAATCGAGATGACGGGCAAAGGCATCCGCATCCAGGGCCGCAGCAGGCACCTCTATCATGCCACCTATGAGAATGTCATCATCGAACGGTATATTGGATTGGCGTAACTGACGTTTAGCATCCTCAATAAACTGCTTGGCTTGTTGTAATTCTTCAACATTGGTCAACATTGGTAACATGAGATGTAGTTTTCCGTAAACCGATGCACGCAGAATGGCTCTAAGCTGCGGATAAAATAATGATGGATCCTGCAAACACAAACGTATCGCTCGTAAACCCAATGCTGGGTTCGTCGCAATAGCGCCACCACGGCCAACGCCATCAACCTGCTTATCCGCACCAAGATCAAGCGTTCTTATAGTGACTGGCGTACCGTTGGCTTGTTCAACAATACGTCGATAGGCCTGATACTGCATTTCTTCTGTTGGCACACCGTCAGCCATCATGAAGACCATCTCGGTGCGATAGAGACCAATACCATCACTACCAACAGCATGCATCAAATCGATATCGTCATCCGCTTCAACATTTGCTAATAACTCTATATTGACGCCATCCAGCGTCACCGCAGGCCGATCTTTTAGGGCGTTGAGTCGCGCCCGTTGTCGTAATGCAATTTTCTGACGACTCTCAACATGCTGTAAAAGCGCTTCATCACAATCTGCTAGCACCATGCCACGCTCGCTATCAAGTGCTATGGTTTCATTGTGGTAAATATAACGACGCAGGTGATGTACACCGACGATCGCAGGAATACCTAAGCTACGTGCCAGAATCGCAGTATGCGAATTAACACCGCCATGCTCACTAACAAAGCCAGCAACGCCCTGCGACTTGAATAAAATGGTTTCTGCCGGGGTGACGTCCTCAGCAATTACAACACGACCCACCAGTGAAGTTTCTGTATCACTCTGGTCTTGTGCATCAGGATCACTCAGCAGTCTTTGTACTCGGTTAACAACATAATCAACATCATCACGTCGCGTTCGCAGATAAGGGTCATCCATTTCCTCAAATACGGCAGCCAAAGTATCACGCTGATATTTCAGTGCCCACTCAGCATTACATTGATGCTGCCGAATATATTCAATCGGCACCCTGGAAAGAGCGCTATCCTCTAACATCAATAAGTGAGCTTCAATGAAAGCAGAAATTTCTGCTGGTGCCGACGTTGGAATATGTTGTCTAACGGTGTCAAGCTGCTTCTTTGCATCTGCCAGCGCAAGCTCGTAGCGCGCAACTTCATCTTCTATATACTGTTGTGGAATATTGTATTCCACCACTTCGGGCTGAATACTATTAAAGATATACGCACGACCGATCACTAACCCACGCGTTACACCAATCCCTGCCAGGGCAGTTGTCATAACAGTATTTTGCAATCAATAATACTATGCATTCTTGAAACACTTTGCTGCGTACTCATCACTCAATATTTTCTTCGAAACCCGAATGAAATAAGTCAACTAAACTGTCAAGTGCCTGATTTTCATCTTCACCATCAGCGACTAGATCAAGCGTCGTGCCTTTGCTCGCAGCCAGCATCATCACACCCATAATGCTTTTGCCATTAACACAATGTGTGTCGCGTACAAGCTGTATCGAACTCTGAAAGCTCGATGCCAATTTAACCAGTTTGACCGCAGCACGCGCATGCAAACCTAATTTATTGATCACCAATACTTCTCTATTCTGCATGGCCATCTGCCTCGATCTGGTACTCCAACAAAGCAGTATTGATGGGTTCAGAGCCTACCAAATGCGTCCAAGCGCCCCGCAGGAAGTGCCCCCACGCCTTCGCGGAGCCTGCCCCGTGCTTGACACGGGGTGCAAGGCGCCGTACGCAGACAATGGCTGTTCCATTGTTAAGGACAGCAACGCAGCATGGGCGCATTTGGTAGGCTCCCTGCGGGCGGATTGGCAAGGCCTCATCCACGGTGTTGCGTCTCTTGCAAAGGGGCTCGCCCTTCACGGCGAGACGCGCCTTGTGGCTAACACCTTGCCATCCCGCTGAACCCATCAATACTGCCTTGTTGGAACACTAGGAGGGTAAACAAACACGCCCTCTCTACCGCCAGCTATTACCTTAGCTGTCATTTTTTCAAGATCGTCTTTAGGATAATTAAAGACCCGAATTAACATTGGCAGGTTAACGCCCAATACAATAGTGACTTTACCTGGCTGATGAAATTGTGTCGCAATATTGCTGGGGGTGCTGCCATATAAGTCACTAAGCACTAGCACGCCAGCACCACAATCAAGTGCAGTAATTTTTTGTTGTATTACTTGCAAGATATCTGCCTGTTTAGCGTTATGACTGATTGATATTTCTTCGATGTTACCAGCATAGTCACCACAAATAGACCGCGCCGCTGCCAACAAGCCACTGCCAATATACTCATGATTAATTAACAATACACCAACACTCATGTTAGCTCTCTATGCCTGAGCAATAAAGAGGGGTACTCGTCGCGCAAACTTTGTGCAATCTTCTCAGCCAAAAATACTGATCGATGTTGGCCGCCGGTACAACCTATCGCTACTGTCAGATAACTTCGATTTTCGCTAGCATAACGCGGCAACCAAGT
>JAESQP010000112.1 GCA_016765075.1 Gammaproteobacteria bacterium | reverse complement strand
CGTCATCTTGTGCTTCTACATGCGCCCAATATAAAAGATTAGAATATACTTCACCCGAGATAGGTTTATTTTCGTGCAACCTTCCCCCGAATAAATCGACATTATGCTGTTGCTCCCTTGTTTTAATTTCAATATTCATATTTTTCCCATTTAGTGCTGATTATTTATTTTCTACACAACGCCGCCGCTGGAGTGTATTGCCAGACTGTTATAATTTATTTTCAGCCTACTTGCTATTTTTGCTGGCGGTTAAAAAACTATCATACACCCAGCGATAAGAAGTATGCTCACCAAGCACACCTCCAAGCTCCATGCCTTTTTCACTACGCCAATCGTTCATAAGTTCTGCCAGGATAGATGCCCAAGTGGAGACCTTAACACCCGCTTGAGTCATGCGGTGTAAGCTAATTTCTTGCACAGACTTGTTCCAGGTGCCTGAAGCATCAATTACAGCGTAAACATCATAGCCCTCAGCAACCGCAGAAATAGCTGGGAATAGCAAACATACATCTGTCACCACCCCCGCCATAATGATTTTTTTTCGTCCTGTTTTTTCGATTGCATCTTTAAACTCCGGGTTATCCCAGGCATTAATTTCACCAGGCCTTTCAATTACCTCATCTCCCAGTATCTCCAGAATATCAGGCATAATTGGCCCATTAGGCCCTTGAGGCATACTAGCGGTAACAACCGAAGGTAAGCTAATCGTTTTTGCAAGAGTACAGAGACCTCTAATATTGGCCCTCAGCAAATGCGGATCATAATCACGGCAACTAACCATCAGACCCGTTTGGTGGTCTATCATTGCCAAAACAGAATTATCAGCAGTAAGTCTTTCGGCATAAACATTCTTAGTACTCATAATACGACTCCTATATTTAGGTTACATGTTGTTTTTCATAACAGCTTATTATGCTGCAGCAGTGTATCACCAAGCCGCGATATAACATGCTCATTGATTTCCTTCTCATTAACAAATTTCTCTTTATGTTTCAACAAATTATATTTATATTTACACTGTCTTTCTATAAGTGATACATGGTGGTTACGTATCACCTCTTGGCTATTATGCATCGAGAGAATAGTTTGCCATATCCTAACTAACTTATTGAATGTTAGTCGCATTTTCTCATTTAACTACCATAACGTAAAAATACATACGTTGCTAGATTTGTACATTTACCAATAGCATGTATTTTTATACATGCTATTGGTCGAAACGTTTTGCGGAGGAATAGCGATGCAGTCGGTTTCAGCGCTCGTTCCATCTAAGTCAGAGTAATTTTTTGATCAATTTCATCGTTGCATGCGTCTGAATAGTTTGGCTTTGATTCATTTCCGCGGTTCTCCGTGGGAATGCCGCCGATGATGTGGCTTAATGTATAGTGAGCCAAGCACACAGTTCAGTATGGATTTATGCGGAGGGGCGCGGGAACCGAAAGAGTTGCGCTATCAGTTGCCTTGGCCTGGCTATTTCAATATGGCGCGCTTATTATTAAAATTCGCTAACTTCAATATTAATTATTGTAATGCCTGTTCAGGAGAAAACTATGCAACGCCAAATTATCGCGACTGATAAAGCACCGGCAGCTATTGGTACTTATTCGCAAGCCGTTCGAGTGGGCGATGAAGTGTATTTGTCTGGTCAGATCCCGTTAGTGCCAGAAACTATGTTGATGGTGGAAGGAGATATCGAAGCGCAAATTACCAGAGTATTTGAAAATCTCAAAGCGGTTGCTCAGGCTGCGGGTGGTGATTTTTCTGATGTGGTTAAGCTCAATGTTTTTCTTACAGATTTGTCGCACTTTCCGATAGTCAATGAAGTGATGGCACGCTACTTTCATCAGCCTTATCCAGCTCGCGCTGCAATTGGCGTGACCGCCTTGCCGAAAGATGCGAGTGTTGAGATGGACGCCATATTACGTATTGAGCATCCTGCTCAACAGGCTACTGAATAAAGAGGCAACATTATAGTGACTGCGCTTAGCGCTGCGGTAAGCACTTTGTCAGGTGTTGGTCCGAAAAAAGCAGAGGCACTGCAACGGTTGGCAATTCATACATTGACCGACGTCTTGTTCCACCTTCCCTTACGTTACGAAGACCGTACTCGTATTACGCCTATTGCCCAACTTGTTCATGGTGTCGATGCACAAATAGAAGGGCGAGTGATTGACGTGAACATCACTTTTGGTCGGCGCCGAGCGATGTTATGCACATTAGAAGACGATAGCGCAACAATGCTGCTGCGTTTTTTTCACTTCAGCAATCAACAGCAACAACTCTTAAAGAGTGCTAACTGGTTACGTTGCTACGGTAACCCGCGCATGAGTGTGGCGGGGCATATTGAAATGGTGCATCCGCAATATCAACGGGTTGCCAAGCCTGGGCTATTACAATCGACTGAGGGTTTGACTGCGGTGTATCCGGCGACGGAAGGCATTGGCCAGCATTTATTGCGTCAGATTAGTAGTGAAGCGTTGAATGTTTTAAACAAGGGCGGCGTTTTGCCCGAACTATTGCCGAGTGCAGTGAGCGAGCAATTTCAATTAGCCACCATAGCCGATGCAATCAACTATATTCATCGTCCGCCTGCTAATGCCGATCTGGCAAAGCTTGTTGATGGTGACCACCCGATGTTACAGCGACTGGTTTTCGAAGAGCTGCTGGCGCATCATTTAAGTCTGCGACAGCGGCGTAAATTACGTGAGGGATATCAGGCGCCTGTGATGCCAGCCAATTCCAAGCTGTGCCTGAAGATGATTGATAGCTTGCCATTTTCATTGACGCAAGCACAGCAACGCGTGATAACTGAAATTGCTGATGACTGTTCATTAGCTTTGCCTATGCAGCGTTTATTGCAAGGCGATGTTGGTTCAGGCAAAACAGTGGTAGCAGCCGCTATTTTAGCCAATGCCGTTGCACAGGGGCAACAAAGCGTGCTGATGGTGCCCACTGAAATTTTATCGCAGCAGCACTATCACTGCTTGCTTGCCTGGTTTAAACCTTTGGGCGTGAACGTTGCCTGGCTGCATGGCGGGGTTAAAGGTGCGCAACGCAAAAAACTACTAGCAGCATTGGCTAATGGAGAGATTGATATATTAGTGGGTACACATGCGGTGTTCCAGGATGAGGTGATTTATCAGCAGCTTGGCTTGATTATTATCGACGAACAACATCGCTTTGGTGTGCCGCAACGTTTGGCGTTACAGCGTAAGGGCGAGCGAGCCAACAGCAGACCGCACCAATTGATTATGACGGCAACCCCGATCCCGCGCTCATTGGCAATGACCTTTTATGCCGATCTTGATCTGTCTGTGATTGATGAATTACCGCCTGGACGGCAAAGTATTAACACGGCGATTGTCTCGGCACAGCGACGTGATGAAGTGATTGAGCGTATTCGTCATGCGTCTTTAGCAGGGCGCCAGGTTTATTGGGTGTGCACACTGATTGATGAATCTGAATTGATTGCCAGCCAAGCTGCAACCGATACGGCAGCGCAGTTGACAGAGCAACTACCCGATAGTCGCGTCGGCCTGGTACATGGACGCATGAAGGGTGCTGAAAAGGCCGCGCAAATGGCGGCATTTAAGGCTGGCGAGATCGATGTGCTGGTTGCCACCACAGTGATTGAGGTCGGTGTCGACGTGCCCAATGCCAGCTTAATGATTATCGAAAATGCCGAGCGCTTGGGTTTGTCTCAGTTACATCAGCTACGTGGACGCGTTGGTCGTGGTGAGCAGAAAAGTCACTGTGTGTTGATGTATCATGGCACGCTTTCGCAAAGCGCGCGTTCGCGGCTGACTATTATGCGTAAGACCAACGATGGGTTCGCCATCGCACAAAAAGATCTCGAATTGCGTGGCCCTGGCGAATTATTAGGCGTGCGTCAAACAGGCGATATGCGTTTGCGTGTGGCGCGACTCGATGCCAGATTCGATTCCGGCGAAGCCATGCTGGATGATATTCGAGTTGTTGCTGATGAATTATTGTCAAACTATCCTGCCGTTGTGTCGCAGCTATTACAGCGCTGGTTGGGTCAGGCGCAAGACTTTGCCGCTGTGTAGCACCGAACAGTCAACAATAACGAGATAAGCAGTGCAAATACGTTGGGGGAAACACAAACAAGAACCGCATTGGTATGATCTGGATCGTGCTGATGAAATTCCTGTGGCCTTGCGTGACTGGGTATTAACGACAGATTCCTTGACTCGCAAAGTGCAATCATATTGTCGCGGTCGTTTTCATTTGAAAATCGTGCGGCATGGTTGGGCACGTGCTCAGCTCAATGAGCGGCGTCTATTATTAATGCCAGATACGCAGCGGGCGCTACGTCGCGAAGTTATACTGTACTGTGATCAAACCCCCTTGATCTTTGCTCGCACCATTATACCCAACCGTACTTTGCATGGCGCAGGGCGACGTTTGTCACGCCTTAGGCGCAAGCCTTTAGGCGAGCTTTTGTTTCGTGATCACTCGGTGTTACGCAGTGATTTACAAGTGGCGTGCGTTGATGCCGATAACGCTATGTTTAAAGCGTTAGCCATCAAGGCGAATAAAAAAATATGGGGTCGTCGCAGTATATTCTTATTTTCTGGCCAGCCCTTATTGGTTAGCGAATTTTTTTTACCGGCACTGAATCACTTATGAGTACAGAGCCTGTTGACGTTTCATTTTCATCACTGTTTCGCCTTCAACAACGCCAATCCAGGCGCGAGGCGCGTCGTTTGCTGGTTGCAAATAAGCAACGAGCAACGCCGAGTGGCGTTGTTGAAGGCGAAACCCGTAGGGCTGGGACGCTTTTTGCGCCCCACTGCGTTGCCAGTCGCTTATGTAGCACCACTACACTACGCTCCTTGCGCCTTGTGGAGCAAAAAAAGCGTCTCCAGCAGTGGTGAAAATGAAACGTCAACAGGCCCTAACTATTACCAATCGGCTGTATAGTTATGCACAATTGATGCGTCTTAACAAACCGATTGGCATACTTTTATTATTATGGCCGACACTGTGGGGCTTGTGGATAGCCGCAGAAGGTGTGCCGCCGCTACATATTCTTATTGTCTTTGTGGCTGGGGTTGTGCTGATGCGTTCAGCAGGCTGTGTGATTAACGATTATGCAGACCGTGATTTTGATGGCCATGTTGAGCGTACCCAGACGCGACCATTAGTGAGCGGTGCTGTGACGACCAAAGAAGCGTTATTGCTTTTTTCTGTGTTGGTTATAGCATCCTTTATGTTGGTGCTCACCTTAGATTATTTTACTGTTATTTTATCCGTGGTGGCATTGTTGCTGGCAGCGATATATCCATTCACCAAGCGCTACATCAATATGCCGCAAGTTGTGCTTGGCGCTGCCTTTGCGTGGGCAATACCTATGGCATTCGCGGCGATACGTGGTGAAATCCCTTTTATTGCGTGGCTGTTGTTTGCGGCAACCATTTTATGGACAATCGCCTACGATACCTTTTACGCCATGGTCGATCGCGATGATGATTTACGCATAGGCATTAAATCAACGGCAATATTATTTGGTCGTTATGACCGTGTAATTGTCGCCGTGTTACATGGTTTGGTGCTGGTGATATTACTGCTGGCGGGCAATTTACTTGCTGCCAGCATTGTTTATTACATTGGCTTGTTTGCAGCAGCATTGTTTGCACTCTATCAACAATGGCTAACACGCAATCGTGATACAGCAGGCTGTTTTCGGGCATTTTTGAATAATAATTGGTTTGGCTTGGTGATTTTTGTGGGTATATTTTTAAATTTTGGTGTTAAGCCAGCATGGTTATCT
>JAESQP010000111.1 GCA_016765075.1 Gammaproteobacteria bacterium | reverse complement strand
CTTTTGGAACAGAACCACCAACGATTTTGCTTTCAAATTGGAATCCAGAACCAGGTTCTAAAGGTTCAAATGCTAATTTAATACGCGCAAATTGACCTGCACCACCAGATTGTTTTTTGTGCGTGTAATCATATTCAGCAGAACGTGTATTTGTTTCACGATAAGCAACTTGTGGCGCACCAACATTTGCCTCAACGCCAAATTCACGCCTCATACGATCAACGATAATTTCAAGATGCAACTCACCCATACCTGAAATGATAGTCTGGCCGGACTCTTCATCTGTATGAACACGAAAAGAAGGATCTTCTGCTGCCAACTTACCCAGCGCAATACCCATTTTTTCTTGGTCAGGCTTGGTCTTAGGCTCAACCGCAACCGAAATCACTGGCTCTGGAAACTCCATGCGCTCAAGCGTAATAATGTTGTTAATATCACTTAAGGTATCGCCCGTAGTAACCTGTTTTAAGCCCACTGCCGCCGCAATATCACCCGCCCTAACCTCTTTAATTTCTTCACGAGAATTAGAGTGCATTTGCAAAATACGGCCGACACGCTCTTTTTTACCTTTAACTGGGTTATAAACGGTATCGCCAGAATTTAACACGCCGGAATAGACACGGAAAAATGTCAAGGTACCAACATAAGGGTCGGTTGCAATCTTAAACGCCAAGGCTGAGAACGGCTCTTCATCAGAAGGTGGGCGCGATGCTTCTGTTTCTGCCGCATCATCCAGCACACCCGTAATGGCTGGCACATCAGTCGGCGCGGGCAGATAGTCAATAATAGCATCGAGCATGGCCTGAACACCTTTGTTCTTAAAGGCAGAACCACACAGCACAGGAACAATTTCATTAGCCAGGGTGCGCGCACGCAAACCAGCAACAATCTCTTCGTTGCTTAACTCAACACCTTCTAAGTACTTCTCCATCAATTCATCATTGGCTTCGGCAGCAGCTTCGATCATTTTGTCGCGCCATTCGGCAGCGAGATCAGCTAACTCTTCAGGTATGTCTTTTGACTCGTAAGTCATACCACGGTTTTCCTCATCCCAATAAATGGCACGCATGCCAACGAGGTCAACAACACCTTGGAAGTTCTCTTCCGCGCCAATCGCCAATTGAACTGGTACTGGCTTACTGCCTAAGCGACTTTCAATTTGCTCGACAACACGCAAGAAGTCAGCACCAGCACGATCCATCTTATTGACGAAAGCTATGCGAGGCACACCATATTTATTGGCTTGACGCCAAACGGTCTCAGACTGCGGCTCAACACCACTTACCGCGCAAAATAATGCGCAAGCGCCATCAAGTACCCGCAAGGAACGCTCTACCTCAATAGTAAAATCAACGTGCCCTGGCGTATCAATTATATTGATACGGTGCTCTGGAAATTGCTTATCCATGCCGCTCCAGAAGGTGGTGGTCGCAGCAGAGGTAATGGTAATACCACGCTCTTGCTCTTGCTCCATCCAATCCATCGTGGCGGCACCATCATGTACCTCACCAATCTTGTGAGAAACACCGGTATAAAACAGCACGCGCTCAGTCGTTGTGGTCTTACCGGCATCAATATGCGCCATAATCCCAACATTACGATAACGATCAATAGGTGTTTTACGTGCCACTTGTTTGTCCTATATGCCTAACTAAATTTAGAATGCGAATTCTTAAAAACGGAAATGCGAGAACGCTTTATTAGCTTCCGCCATAGGATGTGTATCTTCACGTTTTTTCACTGCAGAGCCACGATTTTCTGCCGCATCCTGCATCTCGCCAGCCAAGCGTAGCGCCATAGATTTTTCACTACGCTTACGTGCGGCTTCCGCCAACCAACGCATTGCCAATGCAGTACGCCTATCGGCGCGCACTTCGATAGGCACCTGGTAGGTTGCACCACCGACACGACGCGACTTCACTTCAACCGCTGGGCGAATATTATCAAGCGCCGCATCGAACACATCCAACGCCTCGCCTTTGCCACGGCTAATCAGCTCATCCAAGGCACCATATACGATACGCTCGGCAACTGATTTCTTGCCACCCTTCATCAATACATTGATGAATTTAGCTAGCGTGCTGTTGCCATATTTAGGATCTGGCAAGATCTCGCGTTTTGTAATTACTCTTCTTCTAGGCATAGTCTTCTTAAATATACTTTGTTAAACGTTTCAGCCCCGTTTTAACTCTTGGGGCGCTTAGTACCATATTTGGATCGACCCTGACGACGGTCTGCAACACCAGAAGTGTCGAGACTGCCGCGCACTGTGTGATAGCGCACACCAGGTAAATCCTTGACACGACCACCACGGATTAAAACTACCGAGTGCTCCTGCAAGTTGTGGCCTTCACCACCAATATAACTCGTCACCTCAAAGCCGTTGGTTAGACGAACACGCGCCACTTTACGCAAAGCTGAGTTAGGCTTTTTAGGTGTTGTCGTATAAACACGAGTACACACACCACGACGCTGCGGGCAAGCCTGCAATGCTGGCACATTACTCTTCACCTTCTGCCGCTTACGTGGCTTACGAACCAACTGATTTATTGTTGCCATTGAGGCGAATCTCCAATTTCTAGCAACCCATGAAAATGACCCATTGGCGTGAGCCAATGGGTCATTTGGGAATTCTTTACTGTGTGCCACGGGTCAGCGTATATTGGCCCCCGCGATAGCCGACGAATTCTAGTGGCGCGCCCCAAAAGTGTCAAGGTTTTTCACCATTTTATACATAATCTTATTAGCCCAGCCTATAAACGACCGATAATTGCTTCTCGGCCATAAAAAAACACCCAACTCCACCGCTCTACTTAGAAATTGGGAGGCTGGATGCCCAAAAAAGCTCTGAACAAATCATCATCGTTTTTATGTTAACTAGAATAGCCCCAATTCGTCTCGAAGATCGCAGCACCTCAAGAGCCTGCGCTCGAGAAAGCGTGGGAGTATGCGGCAATAGAGTCACTATTGCCGCTCACTTCGAAACAAATTGGCGCACGATATCTCAGTCTAAATTCAACCAGACTTATTCCACTCTTCCCTAGGTTTTAGCACTGATTAAGCGTTGCTAGTAGCGTTCGTAGCGGCGTTGAGCTCCTCTTTCAAAGCAGCTTCTACTTCGCTAGCGCTGGCAGCAACCTCGTCAACCTCTACTGCTGGTGCTGCAAGCTTCGCCTTACGCCGAGCCTGGTGGTAACTAAGACCTGTCCCCGCAGGAATCAAACGCCCGACGATGACGTTTTCTTTCAAGCCACGCAGACTATTGCGCTTGCCATTAACCGCCGCCTCAGTAAGCACTCGTGTCGTTTCTTGGAACGATGCCGCCGAAATAAATGACTCAGTTGCCAGCGATGCTTTGGTAATACCCAGCAAAATGGGCACATGGGTCGCAGGCATTTTATCCTGCTCAACCACTTTATCGTTTTCTTCAAGAATACGGCCACGGTCTAACTGCTCACCCTTGAGGAAGCGAGAGTCACCACTGCCGGTGATTTCAGACTTACGTAACATCTGGCGCACAATGACTTCAATATGCTTATCATTGATCTTGACACCCTGCAGTCGATAAACCTCCTGCACTTCATTACTAATGTAGTTAGCCAAAACCGTTACGCCCAATAGACGCAAAATGTCATGTGGGTTAGGCGGCCCATCGGCAATGGTTTCACCTCTTTCTACATGCTCACCTTCAAATACATTAAGCTGACGCCATTTTGGGATCAGTGCTTCGTAATGTTCATCCTCTGCACCGGTAATAACGAGCCGCTGCTTACCTTTTGTCTCCTTACCAAAACTAACCGTACCGGTAATTTCCGCAAGAATTGAAGGTTCTTTTGGCTTGCGTGCTTCAAATAAATCCGCAACACGAGGCAGCCCCCCAGTGATATCACGGGTCTTGGATGATTCCTGTGGCAGCCTGGCAATAACGTCACCCACACCAATCTTAGCACCATCCTTCAAATTAACGATAGCACCAGAAGGGAGTGGATATTGCGCAGTAATCTCAGTGCCAGGAATACACAATTCCTCGCCATCATCGTCTAGCAGCTTAATGATAGGGCGTATATCTTTTGTCGCCGAACCAACTCGCGCTTTCGGATCCAGGGCAACAATACTGGATAGCCCCGTCACCTCATCAAGCTGGGTTTGAACGCTAACATCTTCAACAAAATCGATAAACTTCGCTCGCCCTGACACTTCTGAAATAACAGGGTGGGTGTGAGGATCCCAGTTGGCAACAATTTGACCCGCTGCAATCTTGTCGCCATCACTCACGCTTAACACCGCGCCATAAGGAATTTTATAACGCTCACGTTCACGGCCCGCGCCATCAACTAAGGTCAACTCACCAGAACGTGACACGGCAACACTGTTGCCACTGGCATGCGACACCAGCTTGATATTATGCAGCCGCAAGGTTCCAGATGATTTCACTTCAACACTATCTGCCGCTGCTGAACGCGATGCTGCACCACCAATATGGAAGGTACGCATGGTCAACTGGGTGCCAGGCTCACCAATACTTTGTGCGGCAATAACACCCACTGCCTCACCTTGGTTAACACGGTGACCACGAGCCAGGTCGCGACCATAACACGCCGCACAAACACCATGACGTGATTCACAAGTGATCGGTGAACGCACCCATATTTGATCAACGCTCATCCCTTCAAGCCGTTCTACCCACTGCTCATCAAGCAGTACACCAGCCTCAACAGCAATTTCTTTACTGTCCCCTGGCAGCATAACGTCTCTTACGACAACACGACCTAATACGCGCTCACGTAATGGCTCAACCACATCACCACCTTCAATCAAGGGCTGCATTAACAAGCCTTCGCTGGTGCCACAATCTTCACCTGTCACAACCAAGTCCTGCGCAACATCAACCAGGCGGCGAGTCAGGTAACCCGAGTTAGCGGTTTTAAGTGCAGTATCGGCCAGACCTTTACGTGCACCATGGGTGGAAATAAAATACTGGAGAACGTTCAAGCCTTCCTTAAAGTTGGCTGTAATGGGTGTTTCAATAATAGAGCCATCGGGCTTGGCCATCAGACCACGCATACCGGCAAGCTGACGAATTTGCGCCTGACTACCACGCGCACCTGAGTCAGCCATCATGAAGATTGAGTTAAATGAAGGCTGCTTAACTGTCTCACCTTCAGCGTTGACAACTTCTTCGCTATCAAGCTGACTCATCATTGCATTAGCAATCTCATCATTGGTGTGCGACCAGATATCGACAACCTTGTTATAACGCTCACCGTTAGTAACAAGACCAGAAATATATTGCCCCTCAATCTCTTTCACCGCAGCTTCTGCTTTAGCAAGAATAGGCACTTTTGAATCAGGAATAATCATATCGTCAATACCGATAGAAACACCGGCACGGGTTGACTGCTTAAAACCCATGTACATCAAACGGTCTGCGAAAACCACGCAGTCTTTCAAACCAAGACGACGATAAGCCGTATTAATCAAGGTTGAAACCGCACGCTTGTTCATGTCTCTATTGATGGCCTCAAACGGTAGGCCCTCAGGCACAATCTCAAACAACATACAGCGTCCAACCGTGGTATCGATACGACGTGTGCGTGCTGTACGCTCACCGTCCTCCATCTGCTCAACTTCGTTGATGCGTACTTTAATACGCGCATGTAGCGCAACAACGCCAGCATTATAGGCGCGCTCTACTTCTGCAATACTGGAAAAAGCACGGCCTTCGCCCTTGGCATTAATGCGTTCACGGGTCATGTAGTACAAACCCAATACAACATCTTGTGTCGGCACAATAATTGGCTCACCATTAGCCGGTGACAACACGTTATTGGTTGCCATCATCAATGCGCGCGCTTCAAGCTGTGCTTCCAGTGATAGTGGTACGTGAACCGCCATTTGATCGCCATCAAAGTCAGCGTTAAAAGCCGTACAGACTAAAGGGTGCAACTGAATGGCTTTACCTTCGATAAGCACTGGCTCGAATGCCTGTATACCTAATCTATGAAGTGTTGGCGCACGGTTTAGCATCACCGGGTGCTCACGAATTACATCTTCGAGAATGTCCCAGACTTCGGCCCCCTCACGCTCAACCAGCTTCTTAGCTGCTTTAATGGTAGTCGCAAGACCACGTCTCTCTAACTTGGAGAAAATGAACGGCTTGAATAATTCCAGAGCCATTTTCTTAGGCAGTCCACATTGGTGTAAGCGCAAGGTAGGGCCAACAACAATCACTGAACGACCCGAGAAATCAACACGCTTGCCTAACAAGTTCTGACGGAAACGACCCTGCTTACCTTTGATCATGTCGGCCAAAGATTTTAATGGACGTTTGTTAGTACCTGTAATCGCACGACCACGACGGCCGTTATCTAACAACGCATCAACAGACTCCTGCAGCATACGTTTTTCGTTACGCACGATAATGTCGGGCGCACTGAGTTCTAATAAACGTTTCAGACGGTTATTACGATTGATCACACGACGGTAAAG
>JAESQP010000110.1 GCA_016765075.1 Gammaproteobacteria bacterium | reverse complement strand
CTTTCACCACCACCGCCGCTATTGCCAACACTAGCAATCACATCCCCCGTGCTGACCCAATCACCCACCTCTTGATAGAGACTCTGATTACGACCATAGAGTGTCATATAACCCTCACCATGGTCGATAATAATAAGCAGGCCAAAACCACGTAGCCAGTCGGCAAATGCAACGCGGCCGGACGCTATCGCTTGCACTTGTGCGCCCGCATCAGTAGCAATCTCAACACCCTGCCATTTCTGCGTACCAATACCGCGAGCACTGCCAAAACGTGTGACTAATCGACCATTAACCGGCCAGCCTAATTTACCTTTACCTTTGGCAAAAGGCTCACTACCGTCAATTTCCGGCGGGATGTCACTAAGACTACGCTCAATCTCGCCCAATAGGCGTTGCAGCGCTTTCTCATCTTCACCAAGACTTACCAGCTCGATTTCTTTGCTGTCAATTTCTTGGGTCAGCGCCACAGCCAATTGCTTGCGCTGTGCCCGCTCTTTATCTAAGGCTTGCTGAGATTGTTCTTGCTCTCTAACCGTCTGCGCTAAGTCATCCTTGCGCTGATCTAAACGCCGTTCAATCGTCGCCAAAACCTGTAAGCGCTGATCAAGTTGTTCAATACGCTCACTGCGCGCACGATTAAGATAATCATAATAGGCTAACGTTCGACCAATCTCCGCCGGCTTACGGTCTGCCAATAATAACTTAAGATGCCCTTGACGGCTCATGACATAACTGGCTAATAGCTGATCAGCCAATGCAGCCTTATCTAAGCGTAATGTTTGTTGGTGGTGATGACGGTCACGACCCAACGTGACCAGCTCTGCCTTAAGTTCATGTTGGCGCTGTTGAGTCTGACGCAGACCAATGTTAAGTTGGCCCATATTCCGCTCACTGTCCGCCAACCGCTTAAGCAACGAGCCATGTTCACTGCGATCTGATTCGAGCGATTTGCGCAAGCTGGTGATTTTCTCACGCAAGTCTGCTAACTGCTGCGTCTTGTCAGCCACTGCTGGCGATACATATAATGCGCCAAACACGCAACAAATCTGCAATAAAAGGGCGCGTAAGCTATAGCACATTGTCGATATTGTCAGCTTCAGCTTTACTATCGCCTGAGGCTATTGATGTAGGGTCACCAAGCTGGCACCCGTCATCTCTGTCGGCTTTTCGAGATCCATTAGATGTAGCATGGTCGGTATGACATCACACAGCGCACCACCATCGGCGATATCAGCGCTGCGTCCAACATAAATTAATGGTACCAGGTTGCTGGTATGCGCGGTATGCGGTTGACCTGTTTGCGGATCAAACATCTGCTCAGCATTGCCGTGGTCGGCGGTAACCAGCCACTCACCACCGGCCTTTTTAATGGCCACCTCAACATGGGCCAAGCAACTATCAAGCGCTTCAATCGCGGCAATGGCGGCATCAAGTTTGCCGGTGTGGCCGACCATATCGGGGTTGGCATAGTTACAAATAATAACGTCATAATCCCCTGATTCGATGGCCCCAACCAAACGATCAGTCAACTCACCAGCGCTCATCTCAGGCTGCATATCGTAGGTTTTCACCTTCGGTGATTGAATCAACACACGATCTTCACCCGGGTATGCCGCCTCGGCGCCACCATTAAAAAAGAAGGTAACGTGGGCATATTTTTCTGTTTCAGCAATACGCAGCTGTCTTAAGCCCAGTTTGGACAGGTATTCACCAAAAACGTTTTTATAGCGCTCAGGCGGAAAGGCGACAGGCACGTAGTAAAAATCTTTGTTGTACTCAGCAAGACTACAAAATAGCCCTAGCTTGGGTATCGCTGCACGAGCAAAGCCATCGAAATCTTCAGCAATAAAGGCGCGCGTTAGTTGCCTGGCACGATCAGAACGAAAATTCATGAACACGACAACGTCATCATCTTTGATGAAATCTGGTTCAGCACCGTCTTTTACAATCGCCGTTGGCTGAACAAATTCATCGGTTTCATCACGCTCATAGGCCATTGTCAGCGCGGTTAAGGCATCAGCTGCGCGAAATACGCCCTTACCTTGAGTAAGTAAATTATAAGCAGCCTGAACACGCTCCCAGCGATAATCACGGTCCATGGCGTAAAAACGTCCGATTAAGGTTGCAATACGGCCACCACCCACTGCGGCCATACCGGCTTCCATCGCTTTAATGGAGCCGGCGGCGCTTTTTGGCGCAGTATCCCGACCGTCAAGAAAGCCATGGACAAACACGTTTTTAGCACCACGCTCTACCGCCAATTTAACCATCGCCAAAATATGTGACTCATGGCTATGCACACCCCCTGGCGACATCAGGCCAAAGATATGCACTGCACTGTTATTGCTAATGGCCGTATCAACGGCATCGGTTAAGGTCTGATTGCTAAAAAACAGACCACTCTCGATAGCACGCTCGATACGCGTAAATTCCTGATAGACCACACGCCCAGCACCCAAATTGAGATGACCAACCTCTGAATTGCCCATCTGTCCAGCAGGCAGGCCAACACTTGGCCCCGACGCGCTGATAAGCGTATGCGGATTATCGCGAAATAGTGCGTCGCAAACAGGCGTGTTAGCGTTAGCAATGGCGTTACCATCAGTTTCTTCGGTGTAACCCCAGCCATCGAGTATAGTCAGGAGGATCGGTCGTTTTTGCGCTGTCATAGGGCTCCTCTATTCATTACTTACGGCCTCTGGCTTACAGGCGAGTGCAGGATCAAGGCATCATTGCGCAGGCAGGCTGGTGGCCTGTTGAGCAATGATAACGCCGAGCCTGCACTCGCCTGTAAGCCCCGCAGGGCGTGATCTGAAGCATGCATCTGCTGCGTTGCACTCCTTGACAAGGCCACCAGCCTTGTCGGCAGATTGCGCCTTGCATCTACATGCTTCAGGTCACGCAGAGGTCGTAAGTAATGAATAGATGTGCCCATTATTTTATCGTTTTCGTTGCAAGGCACGCGGCACTCATGTGCCCCATTGTAATAAAGGCCTGTAATTAAGGCTTGCTGGTAACCCTGGCGCAATATCAGTATGATGCCGAGCGCACAGGCATCGCGATTATACCGTAACAAATAGCGGTTTAGCGGCTAGCCTGATATTTTCATACAAATTGTTTAGGAACCAATCAGCGGGCATGGGACAGTTCTTCGAATTTATCGTTAACCACTGGATGTTGAGTTCGCTCTTCGTCGTTATTCTTATCGCATTGGCGATGGATAGCCTGCGCGGCAAACTGCTCGGCTTTGGTGAAATCAAGCCCGATGAGGCTGTGCGTTTAATGAACCACGAGGATGCAATCGTGCTCGATATACGCGAAGATAACGAATACGCTGACGGGCATATTATCAACTCGATTCATATTCCATTACCCTTACTCGAAAGCCGCACTACGGAACTGCAAGAATATAAAGACCGGCCGCTATTAGTTTATTGCCGTACGGGTAATCGCTCGGCACAGGCGGCGTCGGCCTTGATGAAACAAGGCTTTAGCGGCGTTAAAAAATTAAGTGGTGGTATGATCGCCTGGCAGAACGCGAACCTGCCTGTCAGCAAATCATAGCGACTTTATACTCTATCCAGGGATTTCTATGTCGAATAACGAAAAAAAATCTGTCACTGATGGTGACAGCCAACAGCGCTTCCACATTCAAAAGATTTACGTCAAAGACTTGTCTTTTGAGACCCCCAACTCACCGCAGATTTTTTCAGAAAAATGGCAGCCGGAAGTGAATCTCGAAATTCGCAATACCGCTAAAGTACTTGCTGATGATGTCCACGAAGTTATTTTATCGTTAACAGCAACAGTCAAAATAAAAGATACTGTTGCCTACCTGATCGAAATACAGCAAGCCGGTATTTTTAATATTAGTGGCTTTGAGAAAGATAATCTCGCCGCCATGGTCGGCAGCTATTGTCCGAATATTCTTTTCCCCTATGCGCGTGAAGGCGTATCAGATATCGTTTCCAAAGGGGGTTTCCCACAACTGGTATTAGCACCTGTTAATTTTGACAGCCTTTACAGCCAGCATTTGCAAAGCATGCAAAACAGCGATATGGGGCAACCAGAGACTTCGCACTAGCCCGCATTTCTCACCAGGGGGCGAGATGATCGCGCAGAGATTTTATTTTACAGTGGATTTTCTGAGGCCGTGTAATACCGGCTGCATTTCCGAGCGAAGAAAATTCGCTGTAAAATTAAAGATCAAGCGAAGGCTCGTCATCCTGGTGAGAAATGCGGGCTAACCCAATATGATTACGCCGAAACTCGTTAGTGTTATTGGTGCCGGCTCATGGGGCACTGCACTCGCTCAACAACTGGCAAAGCGTCAATATTCGGTTAGGCTTTGGGGTCGTAGCAGCGAACATATCGCTGACATCAATCGCACACATTACAATCAGCGTTATCTACCAGACGTTAAATTATCAACAAATATCACTGCCTACGATGAGTTAAGTGATGCCTTGCAAGACAGCGAACTGGTGCTGGTCGTCGTCCCCAGCAGCGCCTTTCGTCAAACCATCGTCAAAATAAAATCTTATTGCGACGACAACACCTTACTTGCCTGGGCATGTAAGGGGCTAGAACAAGACAGCGCTAAACGTCTGCAACAAATCCTGCGTGAAGAATGGCCAAGCCTTCAACGCTATGGTGTTGTCTCTGGCCCTACTTTCGCACGCGAACTGGCGCAGAGCTTACCAACAGCAGTAACGATCGCCGCCAATCATGAGCAAGCCAGCCGTGATATTGCTGGTTTTTTACACGGCGATCATCTGCGCTGCTACACCTCTTGTGATATTGCCGGCGTTGAACTGGCTGGCGCAATAAAAAATGTTCTAGCTATTGCTGCCGGCATTGCTGATGGCTTAAACTTTGGCGCCAATACGCGCTCTGCATTGATCACGCGTGGTCTGAATGAAATGGTAAAACTGGGTGTTGTGCTTGGCGGACAAACCAGCACCTTTTACGGGCTAGCCGGCCTTGGCGATCTCATTCTAAGTTGTACCGATGATCAATCACGTAATCGCCGGCTGGGGCTTGCACTCGGGCGCGGACAATCACTGGATACGGCCTTAAATAATATTAACCAAGTCGTTGAAGGTGTTAATACCGCGCGCGAATTACAGCAACTGATGCAAGCTCATAATATCGACATGCCTATCTGCCACAATGTTTATCGCGTTCTTTACGAGAGCCTGGCGCCAACAGATGCCGTTTATGATCTACTCGAACGCCAACCCAAGGCAGAAGGCCATTGATTTGCCAGGCGGTTTCTCAGGCTATCATTCTTGCCGCAGGTCATGGCAAGCGCATGCAACCACTGACTCAATACACACCCAAACCACTGTTAGAAGCCGGTGGGAAAACACTCATCGAAGCACATATAGAACGACTGAGTGATGCGGGTATCAGCGATATTATTATCAACACTGGCCGCCTTGGGCATCAGTTTGAAAACAAGCTGGGTAACGGCAAACGCTATGGCGTCAACTTAAGGTACGCACACGAAGGTGATGAGCCGCTGGAAACGGGTGGTGCTATCGTCAATGCTCTGCCGCTATTTGACGATGATTTTTTTATTGCGGTGAATGGTGATATCTGGACAGACTATGATTTCACAAAGCTAACCCAACAAACGAAACACCATTGCCATCTTGTTCTCGTCAGTAATCCCGAACATAACCCACAAGGTGATTTTGCCTTTAACCACGGCAACATTAGTAACACGGGGCAACAACGTTATACGTTTAGTGGTATTGCTGTATACGGCCGGGCTTTATTTGATAAGACAGGCCATCCTGTATCACGAGGCTCGGATTTATCCCCTCCTAATAAGGAGCGCGTGGTTTTTTCAGTAGCGCCGCTACTGCGACAAGCCATAGACAAGCAACAAGCCAGTGCTGAACTCTATACTGGCAATTGGTTTGATATTGGTACACCACAGCGACTGGCCGAGCTAGATCAGTGGTTAAAGAACCTCTGATTTATCTATAAACTCGACTCTTATGCCCATACACGCTGTTTTCGATACCAGCGCAGTGTTTCATACTAAACACTACATTAGGCTGCGCGACGTTCTAGTTCCACATTTTCTTGTTGTGTACGCCGATCAAGCACGATAAGTAATGCATTTTCTTCGGCAAAGCGGGTGATATAGGTAAACGCGAAGGGATCACGAATTTCAAGATCAGGCGCGACAATTAATGATGCCATACCGTCAATAAAGCAAGGCTGCGCATCGAGTGAATGTTTGATACGGTGATTATATTCAAAACTGGCTCGGTGTAATTTAATCTGTCGCAGCCACTCCTTGCTGTTAACCGTCGCATGATTTTGACTAGCAAAATCATGCTCGTTAACACCAACATTGCCTCTTGCTCGCATACTCGTACTCCTTAGCCTATCGTATTTTTCCTGGTATACGTATACCCCCAACCATGTCTAAAGTTATCGGTAACATTAGAAAATAACTTTAATTTTACCTAAAGTTAACTATATTGACAGGCCTTCAAGCACATTCAGGCGCTTTAAGCGCAGTGCCTGTGCCATGGCCATCCCCTTGACACCTTGCTTAACAAGATCATTGCTGGTCACGTTCGATATTCTATTCATTGCCTCTAATACCCACTCTGCCTGCGGATAATCTGCTACTTCATCTTGCTGAAGCTGCCAGTGGCAACGTGCCAAACATAAGAGTGGGTCGATACGCTGAGGTCGGCGTAGCACATCCATCGACTCAAGCAACTGTAGCTGCATTGCAGCGTCCATTGCAGAAAAAGTATGCAGAGATTTAATATGACGTACCGCTAATTCGGCCAGTTGATGATAAGACTTGGGCACACGCAGCCTCTTGGCCATCGCTTTAAGAGCGCCTATTTCTACGTTCACTGTCAACGCAGTAAAACGTAGTAACGTTGAATTATTGGCCTTGGCGACAGCCACTAATAAATCACGGCCACTTGGCGCGCCCTGTAACCATATTGGCGTTATCTCAGGAAATATCTGCGCTAATGCCCCACAGTGATCGAGCACATCAAAATACACCTGTGGCTCAAGCTCGGCCAAGGCTCGATCGGTTTCGGTCCAAACGCGCTCGGCAACTAACGTGCTTAGCTCGCCTGTCTTTACCATACTCTGCATTAAGCTGAGGGTTTCAGGTGCCAGACAAAACCCTAACGGGGAAAAACGCGCGGCAAAACGTGCGACTCTGAGTACGCGGAGTGGATCTTCAACAAAGGCGTCGGTGACATGACGTAATATTTTTTGTTTTAGGTCTCTTACGCCATGGTACGGATCGATAAGTTTGCCGTCGTCATCCTGTGCGATGGCGTTAATGGTTAAATCACGCCGCGCCAAGTCCTGCTCCAAACTAACGTCTGGATTAGCATGTATGGCAAAACCGGTGTAGCCCAGCGAAGTTTTGCGCTCAGTGCGCGCAAGCGCATATTCTTGCTTGGTGTCAGGATGAAGAAAAACAGGGAAATCACGGCCCACTTGCGCAAAACCGCTATCGAGCATTTCTTGTGGGGTTGCGCCCACCACCACCCAGTCAACATCATTGACTGGCAAACCCAACAGCTGGTCACGAATAGCGCCGCCGACACGATAACACTTCATCGTGGTAGTTTACTCGTGACGAGCAAGCTCGCGCAAACGATCAAAGTATTCGCCTTCACTATCAGCGGATAAATAGCCCGGGACAATGGCTTCAATACTGCTCAGCTCAATACTAAATAGCGCCGGAAAACTATCCTTGCAAATGCTGTCTACTTTCATTGAAGCAAGATTATCACGGGTTAATGGCTTACCTGGCACTAACTCCATAATTCTTGCCGTAAGCTCTGACAGGCCATCACTCAAGCTAATTATTTTACGCTTACAAGTAATTATCTTGGCGGTATATTCAACCAGCTCGCGCAAACTATATTCTTGGGGGCCACATAAATTGTAGCGTTGGCCATAGCTCGCTTGCTCAGTAATCGATGTCACCATTGCCGATACCACATCATCAATATAAACTGGCGCAAAACGCGCGTTGGGGGCAGCCAATGGGAGAAACCCAGGGCTCAATCGCAACAGCATGGCAAAGCGATTAAAGAATGAATCATTTTCACCAAAAATAACCGAAGGCCGAAAACTGGTGACAGCGACATCATGCAGCGCATGAACATGGTTCTCTGCCTCACCTTTGCTACGTAGATAAACACTAGCACCACGCGCTTCATCCGCATTGAGCGCACTCATGTGCAATACGCGACGGACACCGCTACTACGACATGCATTAGCAACCTTACGCGCCAAATCAACATGGACACTGGCAAAACTGTGTTTGGTTGTTTCGTTAAGCAATCCAATCAGGTTAACAACGGTATCCATGCCGCTAAAGCATGTAACCAGCGCTTCCTCATCAAAGACATCAGCAGTAATAACGCTCACCGTTGGCAATACCAACAAATGGCGCTGACGCTCAGGGCGACGCGATAACACCGTAACCTGATAGCCCTCGCTTGCCAGGCGATTAACCAGATGCGTACCGACAAAGCCGGAACCACCCAACACACAAACATGACGCTGTTGCTTCACAAGCACTCCTCACTTCAAGCCAAACACTCCAACAAGTGCTAGCCCGCATTTCTCACCAGGATGACGAGTCCTCGCTTGACCTTTGAATCCACAGGGAATTTCCCTCAGTCGGGAATACACACTGTTATTCCTCTCCTTCGGAAAATCCCCTGTGAATCCAAATTTCTTCGTGATCATCTCGCCCCCTGGTGAGAAATGCGGGCTAGATTGTGACATACGATGCATCTGACCGAAATTTATTCTAATATTGACCTGAATGCATCGCTACCAATAAAGAACAGCAGACTACACTAAACCTCAATATCTGTTCTACACTCGCTGTATATGATACTCGGTACTGCAACATCGACAATGGAGAAGGGGGATGACATATACATCAACAAACCCAGTCAGTGGCAAGGTAAGCCAACGTTTTGATCTGTGGGATAAGGATCAGCTTGAAAATGCCTTATCCTGTGCTGATAGCGCCAGCAAAGCCTGGAAAACAACCAGCTTTGATGAAAGAACATTACTATTCAACAAACTTGCTACGCAGCTACGCGATGATAAAGAACGCTTAGCACACATCATCACCGAAGAAATGGGCAAGCTGATTGGCGAGTCACGCGCCGAGGTCGAGAAGTGCGCCGTCGTTTGTGACTATTATGCCGAGCATGGCGCCGCCTTTCTTGCTGATGAAATCATTGACTCCGATGCCAGCCGCAGCTTTGTTGCCTATCAACCGCTTGGCGTCGTACTGGCTGTCATGCCGTGGAATTTTCCGCTGTGGCAGGTCATGCGCTTTGCCGTACCAACACTGATGGCCGGTAATGTCGGACTACTCAAACATGCCTCAAACGTGCCTCAATGTGCGCTAGCCCTGGAACAACTGTTTGATGATGCCGGCTTTCCGGTGAATGTATTCCAAACTTTATTAATATCTGCGCCACAGGTTGCCGAGGTCATTGCTGATGAGCGTGTGCATGCCGTTACGCTAACAGGCTCCACCCACGCCGGACAAGCCGTGGCCAGTTGTGCCGGTCAAAATATTAAAAAAAGCGTGTTGGAACTCGGTGGCTCAGACCCGTTTATTGTGCTCGATGACGCCGATATTGCTCTGGCAGTCGATAGCGCAGTCAAGTCACGCTACCTCAATGCCGGCCAAAGCTGTATCGCCGCCAAGCGTTTTATTGTCACACCCGCTGTGGCAGAGCAGTTTATCGCGCAATTCAAAACCGCTGTTGAACAGCTCATACCTGGCGACCCCAAGCTAGAACAAACAACACTAGCACCGATGGCTAGAATTGATCTACGCGATGAACTACACCAGCAAGTCATTGATAGCATCGACGCTGGCGCTATCGGCGTAGTCGGTTGCCAACCAGTAAAAGGTGCTGGTGCCTTTTATAGTGCATCCATACTTGATCACGTCACCCCCGCTTGCCGCGCCTATACAGAAGAATTGTTTGGTCCTGTCGCCATTGTCATTCGCGCCAAAGACGAAGATGATGCGATCCATATCGCTAATGAGTCTGAATTTGGCCTCGGCGGCAGTGTCTGGACAAAAAATTCGGCCCACGGCGAACAACTTGCACGCCGTGTCGACGCTGGCGCGGTGTTCGTTAACGGCATGGTGAAAAGCGACCCACGGCTGCCCTTCGGCGGCATCAAACGATCCGGCTATGGCCGTGAACTGGCACAGCACGGCATTCGTGAGTTTGTTAACGCGAAAACTATCTGGCTACGTTAAGCAAGCGCTGATTAAGTCTGAGCGAGCTGGATTGAGATTCAAAATATTCAAATCCACCAACAGTAGGCGCTTTAGGCGAGGCGCGAAGTAAAGAATCATAAATTCATACCGCTACTGTCAATAAGGATTTTCTCACTCCATACGACTATACAAAGGAACTGTTATGTCATTATTCCGTCTTGCAAACGTTATTCGCTGGTTACTGGTTAGCGTCAGCGTGTTCGGCTTTGCAGCATGTGGCGGCGGCAGTGGCGGCAGTGGGAATAACGACGCTGTCGATACCTTCACCATCGGCGGTAGCCTCACCGGGCTGAGCGCTGGCAGTATCGTGCTACAACAAAACGGCGCCGATGACCTGACACTATCAGCCAACGGCAGCTTCGTCTTTGCCAGCGCTATCAACGACGCCAGCAACTACAGCGTCACCGTGCTGACCCAGCTCGGTGTGCCCAGTCAAACCTGCACCGTCAGCAATGGCAATGGCGTCGTGGCAGGCAGCAACGTCAGCGATGTCACCATCAATTGCATTAACCGCTTCACCATCGGCGGCAGCCTCACCGGGCTAGGCGCTGGCGCCTCAGTGACCCTGCAAAATAATGCCACGGATGACCTGACCTTAACGGCCAATGGCAGCTTTGACTTTGCCACTGCGCTCAACGACAACAGCAGCTACAACGTCACCGTATTCAATCAGCCAGCTCAAACCAACCTACAGTGTGCCGTAAGCAATGAATTCGACATCTTAAACGGCGCCAATGTCAGCGATGTGATGCTAAGGTGCATCAACCCTCTCGCTGCGGGCGTCTTTATTGATCCGCTGACAGCTGAAAATGACACCCGCTCTGTGGCACTGGTGGACATCGATGGCGACGGCGACCTCGACCTGGTGGCGGGTAATGCTTTTGGACAGGCCAACCGCGTTTATGTCAACGACGGCAGCGGCAACTTTACTGACAGCGAGCAGGCGCTGGGCAACAATGACACCCTCTCTGTGGCGCTGGCGGATATTGATGGCGACGGCGACCTCGACCTGCTGGCGGGTAATGAGAATGGACAGCCCAACCGCGTTTATGTCAACGACGGCAACGGCAATTTTACTGACAGCATGCAGGCGCTGGGCACCAATAGCACCCTCTCTGTGGCGCTGGCGGATATCGATGGCGACGGCGACCTCGACCTGGTGGCAGGTAATTTTTTTGGACAGGCCAACCGTGTATATCTCAACAACGGCATCGGCAACTTTGTTAACAGCGGGCAGGCGCTGGGCACCAATAACGCCCGCTCTATCGCGCTGGCGGATATCGATGGCGACGGTGACCTCGACCTGGTGGCAGGTAATAGTTTTGGACAGGCCAACCGTGTCTATGTCAACGACGGCAACGGCAATTTTACTGTCAGCACGCAGGCGCTGGGCGCCAATAACACCTTCTCTGTGGCGCTGGCGGACATCGATGGTGACGGCGACCTTGACCTGGTGGCGGGTAATAATGGAGCCAACCGCGTCTATGTCAACGACGGCATCGGCAATTTTACTGTCAGCACGCAGGCGCTGGGCGCCAATAACACCCGCTCTGTGGCACTGGCGGATATTGATGGCGACGGCGACCTTGACCTGGTGGCGGGTAATGAAGGACAGGCCAACCGCGTCTATCTCAACAACAACGGCAACTTTACGGACAGTGGGCAGACACTGGGCACCAATGACACCGTCTCCGTGGCGCTGGCGGATATTGATGGCGACGGCGACCTTGACTTGGTGGCGGGTAATAATGGACAGGCCAACCGCGTCTATGTCAACGACGGCAGCGGCAACTTTACTGACAGCACGCAGGAGCTGGGCGCCAATAACACCCTCTCTGTGGCACTGGCGGATATT
>JAESQP010000109.1 GCA_016765075.1 Gammaproteobacteria bacterium | reverse complement strand
TGCCGCGTTGCACCCCAAGGGTTCGTTTCAATACCCCCTTGAGGGGTACACTTCCTGCGGGGCGCAATCCTTGACAAGGCCACCAGCCTTGCCTGCGGATTGCGCCCTGAGTAGTACGCCAATAGCGTACTACGAGGAAGTACTCTTGGGGTGCGCCTTGCATCTGCATACTTGGGGTCACGCAGAGGCTGCAAGCAATTATTAGAGACGCCCATTAATCAAACCTCCGCAGCGCCAAACCACAAGCCACCATCAATGCTGGCGCATCATTACTGAGCGCATGCGCTTTAACCCGTGACGATAAAGCCATATTAGCGAAAGGATTCGCTGTTGATGTGCTGGTGCCGAGCTTGGCTTCGATTAACTCATCAACGCCGGCAATTGAGGCGCAACCGCCTACCAACAGCAAATGATCGACACTATTATATTGGCTTGAAGAAAAGAAAAATTGTAGCGCTCGACTGACCTGCTGCACCATGGCATCCTTAAACGGCTCTAACACTTCAGGGACATAATTATCAGGCAAACCACCCTGTTTTTTAGCCAGGCCGGCTTCTTCATAAGATAACCCATAACGGCGTTGAATCTCTTCAGTCAACTGCTTACCGCCAAACACGTGTTCGCGGGTATAAATCATCCGATGATCGTGCACCACATTGAGTGTCGTCATCATTGAACCAACATCAACAATGGCAATGGTTTTATCCTGCGCATTATTCGGTAGCTGGTGCGCCACCAAAGCCATAGCAGATTCCATCGCATAGGCTTCAACATCGACAATCTTGGCATTAAGTCCGGCAATTTCCAATACCGAGACTCGAATATCAACATTTTCGCTACGCGAAGCCGTGAGCAATACATCAACAGTATCATCACGCCGATGCTCACTGATCACTTCAAAATCGAGATTCACTTCTTCGCGTGGGTACGGAATATATTGCTCGGCTTCAAACTCTATTTGGCTCGCCATTTCTTCATCAGACAAGCCTGAAGACATAGTGATAACCTTAGTGATAACCGCTGAGCCTGCCACAGCCACAGCAGCATCCTTGGTCTTGGTGCCAGCACGCTTAACAAGCCGTTTAATCGTATCAGCAACTGCTTCAATATCGACGATGTTCTTTTCAGCAACGGCTTCCTGCGGTAGAGGCGCCACCGAATAAGATTCAACGCGATAACGCGCCCCAACTTGCGATAACTCAAGCAACTTAACAGCCGTTGAGCTAATATCGAGTCCGATCAAAGAATTCGTATTTCGTTTAAAGAAAGGCAATGTCGCCCCTTATTTATGGTTTATGGTCAAGACCTATGGTCAAAGCCCAATATACACCTCTACTCAAGCGCGACTATAGTGCAACCTGAGCGTCAGGTAAAACAATATCCCCCTGACATTATCGGAAAATTTATACTATTCCTTAATTTTACTCTATGACATAGATCACAGTTAGGCTATATCACAAAAATATGCTACAAAAATTAATTAAATTTGGCTTTTATAGCGCTTTATTTGCATTCGCATCTACAGCAATTATGTCGGCCGCAATTTACTACTATTTAATTCCACAGCTACCTAATACTAAAACGCTACATAATGTAGAACTACAAGTGCCAATGCGCGTCTATTCTGCCGATGGCGCATTAATCGCCGAATTCGGGGAAACCAAGCGTTCACCAGTACAATACGATGAAATCCCACTAGCAATGCGAGACGCCTTCGTCGCTATAGAAGATGACGCATTCTTTCATCACAACGGTGTTGATGTTAAAGCCTTGCTGCGAGCCGTCGTCGGGCTGATCCGCACCGGAGAAAAACGCCAGGGTGGCAGCACGATTACCATGCAGTTGGCACGCAACTTCTTTCTCAGCAACGAGAAATCTTATCTGCGCAAACTCAATGAGATTTTGCTCGCGCTAAAAATCGAAAGGGAACTCAGCAAAGAAGATATTCTGACGCTTTACTTAAATAAAATTTTTCTTGGTCAGCGTGCCTATGGTATTGCGGCAGCGGCACAAATTTATTACGGCGCCAAACTAAACGAACTAACTCTGGCGCAAATGGCGATGATCGCCGGGCTGCCAAAAGCGCCATCAACCACCAACCCCATCACCAACGCTGAGCGAGCACACCAGCGACGCAACCTGGTATTAGACCGCATGCTGATACTGGGTTTCATCTCAAAACAAGAACACGAACACGCCAAGCACACGGCTACCAGCGCTACCCTACACAGTGCCAGAATAGAACTTAACGCAGCTTATGTTGCTGAGATGGCTCGACAAGAAATAGTCGAACAATTTGGCAGTGATGTCTATAACAAAGGCTATAAAATCTACACAACCATAAATTCATCACTACAAATCGCCGCACAAAATGCACTGCGTCAAAGCTTAATAAACTACGACAAGCGCCACGGCTACCGCGGCCCTGAATTGACTCTGCTACCTGAACAATTAGAACAAAACCCAGACCTGCCTGTTATTGGCAACCTGCAACCAGCAGTTGTCACTGTTGCCGAAGAGAAAAAACTAACTGCGCGCCTGCGCGATGATTCTTTGGTAGATATCGCGTGGCCAGAAATCGAATGGGCAAGACCCTATATCAATGAACAGAAACGTGGCCCTACATTAAAATCTGTCACTGACATTATCAAAGTAGGTGATGTGGTTCGCGTCAGCAACAACGAAGACGGCAGCTGGTCGCTTGCCCAAGTCCCGGCAGTCCAAGGCGCACTCATTGCGCCTGAGCCAAATAGCGGCGCGATTCGCGCTTTGGTCGGTGGCTTTGACTTCAATCACAGCAAATTTAACCGTGCTACGCAAGCGCAGCGCCAAGTTGGCTCCAGCTTTAAGCCCTTTATCTATTCCGCTGCTTTAGACAAAGGTTACACCTTAGCGTCACTGATTAATGACGCACCCGTGGTATTTGACGACGCTGGGCTAGAAAGTGCCTGGCGACCGAAAAACTACAGTAGTAAATTTTATGGTCCTACCCGACTACGGGTGGCGCTACGTAAATCACGTAATTTAGTCTCGGTACGATTACTACGTAGCATAGGAATCAATCACGCAATTAACCATGCCAGCCACTTTGGTTTTGATAAAAACAAATTGCCGCGTGACCTCTCGCTATCACTGGGCAGTCTATCGCTAACACCACTTGAGCTGGCGCGTGGTTATATAGTGCTAGCTAATGGCGGGTTTGCTACCCAACCCTATTTGATTGAGCGTATAGAAGATAGCAATGGTAAGCTTATTTTTCAGGCGCAACCTGCTATTGCCTGCCTTGAGTGCGAGCAAAAAAACACCCTGCAAGACATAGGGCAAGAAACAGACATTGACCAATTAGCAAGTGACCCCGTCACCACTATGAACCTGGCTCCACGCGCAGTAAACCAACAAAATATCTATTTAATGAATCAAGTCTTACGTGATGTCATAAGGCGCGGTACGGGTTCACGTGCTCAATCACTCAAACGTGCAAACATTGCTGGCAAAACAGGCACCACTAATGACCAACGTGACGCTTGGTTTTCTGGTTTTAATCAGGATATCGTCGCCATTACGTGGGTTGGCTTTGATGACTCAAGCCCGCTAGGGCCAAGAGAAACGGGCGCCAGCGCAGCCCTACCAATGTGGATACAATTTATGCAACAGGCTTTACCGCTCTATCCCGAAAAACCACTGCCCAGACCTGACGGAATGGTGACGGTTCGTATTGACAGCGAGACCGGCCTATCGGTTGGCCCGGGCCATAAGGGCGCCATCTTCGAAACCTTTCGCGCCCAACACGTGCCAGAAAAACAGCAAACGAACCAACAAACACCATTGTTTGGCGGCGCCAAGACTCATCCAAATAACAACGGCAATAACAACCCGTCTGATAGCGGAATTCCAGACCAGTTATTCTAAGACCTAATATGCTAGGGAATAAATCCTGGCATTGTTAAACCTTTAAATAAATCCGCAGGGTTATAAGAGCAAAAAATGACGAAATATCTCAGTTTACAAACGCTAACAGGCACCGCTTAAGGGGTTTATTCAGAGGCTCCCTAGCGCTTAGACAAAGGCACGTATTGGCGCGTAGTGGCGCCTTCATAGACTTGGCGTGGGCGACCAATACGTTGGTCAGGCTCGGTGATCATCTCTAACCACTGTGCAACCCAACCTGGCGCGCGCGCGACGGCAAACATAGCTGTAAACATATTAGTTGGGATGCCTAATACTCGATAGATAATGCCAGAATAAAAATCAACATTGGGGTACAACTTACGCGAAACGAAATATTCATCGTTTAAAGCCACTTCCTCCAATTTCAGCGCTAATTCAAACATCGGATCATTAGAGTCGCCTAATTTATCCAGCACTTCGTAACACATTTGACGAATAATTTTGGCGCGCGGGTCGTAGTTTTTATAAACACGGTGGCCAAAGCCCATCAAACGAAAGGGGTCATTTTTATCTTTAGCCTTGTCTAAATATTTAGCAATATTTTTCACATCGCCAATTTCTTTCAACATGGTCAACACAGCTTCATTAGCGCCACCATGCGCCGGCCCCCAAAGCGCACTAATCCCCGTCGCGATACAAGCAAATGGATTGGTGCCCGTACTGCCAGACAAACGTACAGTAGACGTACTGACATTTTGCTCATGATCCAGATGCAGCATAAAAATAAGATCCAGAGCCTTGGCAGCAACAGGGTTCACCTCATACTCTTCTGCTGGCACAGAAAACATCATATGCAATAAGTTGGCGCAATAATCCAACGCATTCTTAGGATAGACAAAGGGCTCGCCGATGGAGTATTTATAACTTGCCGCGGCAATAGTTGGAATTTTAGCCACAATACGATGCGCAGCAATTTCGCGCTGAGCCGGATCATAAATATCCGCAGCATCAGGATAAAATGATGACAACGAACCCACTACACCCATTAAACTCGCCATGGGATGTGCATCATGGTGAAAGCCTTGATAAAAACCTTTAAGGCTTTCATTTATCATTGTATGACTATCTATCGAATCAACAAACCCAGATAGCTGTTGTTCCTTTGGCAGCTCACCGTATAACAATAAATAAACAACCTCCATATAACTGCTGTGTTCAGCCAACTGCTCAATAGGGTAACCACGGTAGAGTAAGACGCCTTCGTTACCATCGACATAGGTAATACTGCTACGACAACTTGCCGTCGACATAAACCCAGGGTCATAGGTGAGATAACCAAACTCACGGTACAGCGAAGTAATATCCACTGCGGCAGGGCCTATCGTGCTACGACGCAAAGGCAACTCAAGCTCTTTGCCGGTAGAATTATCGATAATTGTTACAGTGTCCTTCGGCATGCTTAACTCCTGGATAATGCCTTAATTATTTGCCGCAAGTGTGCTCAGATCATCACGTAAACGTGACAACGAAGCATCTAATGCTGCCACTTCATCGGGCTCTAAATCCAATTCCACCACACGCTCTAGCCCCCGAGCACCGAGCACCGCAGGCACCCCTGCGGCAATATCATGTTGACCGTATTCACCATTTAATAAGGCGACACAGGGTAACAAGCGTTTACGATCGTAGTGTATCGCATCAATCATCTCGACAATAGCTGCGCCTGGTGCATCGTAAGCACTGCTTGTCTGCTTTAACGCCAAAATCTCTGCACCGCCTTCGCGAGTACGCTTAACGATTTTTTCTATTGTTTCCTCATCAAGAAAGTGAGCAATCGGAATACCATTAATGCAGGTATAACGTGTCATCGGCACCATCGCATCACCATGCCCACCCAATACCATGGCACTAATATCTTGCACCGAAAAACCTGTTTCAAGCGCAACAAAGCTAGCCATTCGCGCCGCATCAAGCACGCCTGCTTGGCCAATAACTCGATGTTTAGGTAGCCCCGTATGGCGCCACAATTGATAGGTCAATATATCCACCGGATTGCTGACAACGATGACGATTGCCTGTGTTGCATAGCGTTTAATCCCTTCAGCAACGTTGAGCAGTATTTTATTATTTTCAGCCAATACGTCCATACGAGACATACCAGGTTGCCGTGGCTTACCGGCAGTAATCACCACCACATCTGAATCAACAATGTCAGCAAGCTCGGTACTGCCATGCAAGCGCGTATCAAAACCAAATAACGGAGCACACTCCTGTATGTCCAATGCAACACCCTTAGCAATCCCGAGTCTGACATCAATCAATACAATATTTTTGGCCAGCGCTTTTTGCGCCAGCAAATGTGCTGTTGCCTCACCGACTCGACCAGAGCCTATAATTGCGATCTTATCCATAGTGTAGTGTCCTGGTTAATTAGATGACACTGATGGCACGATAGCTAAAGACGGACGTGCAATATCTTTCAATACATCTTTAGGGTAGTGCGATGGATAATCATGCCGCGCTACGCCTGACTTCACCGCTGCAGCGGCAACGGCTGGCGCCACATAATCAATTAAACGCGGGTCTAATGGTTTAGGAATAATATAGTCGCTACCAAATTCCAAATGATCCAGCTGATACGCCAACAGCACCTCTTCTGGCACCGGCTGATGCGTTAAAGCATGTAAGGCCTCGACAGCTGCAACCAACATATCATCATTGATCGATGTCGCATGGACGTCGAGCGCACCGCGAAATATAAAGGGGAAACCCAACACATTATTGACCTGATTAGGATAGTCACTACGGCCTGTCGCCATTATCAAGTCTTGCCGTGCTGCCAAAGCAATATCAGGGCGAATTTCTGGGTCCGGATTAGATAAAGCAAAAACAATAGGCTTGGCCGCCATCGTTTTTAACATATCTGGCGGCAACAAATCAGGGCCAGAGACACCGATAAACACATCGGCATCGACCATCGCATCAGCCAAACTACGGCAATCGGTAGCGACGGCAAAGCGACGCTTATGTGTCGTTAAACCACTACGACCACTATGTATAACACCTTGGCGATCGACCAACAGCAAACGTTTTGGGTCGGCACCCAAACAGCACAAGAGATGCATCGAGGCAATACCTGCTGCACCGGCGCCAAGGCAGACAATATCAACGGCATCAAGTCGCTTGCCCTGTAGCTCCAACGCATTGAGTAAACCCGCCGCAATAATCACCGCCGTACCATGCTGGTCGTCATGGAATACCGGTATATCAACACGCTCGCGTAACGCCTCTTCGATCTCAAAACAATGTGGTGCGGCGATATCTTCGAGGTTAATGCCACCGAAAGTCGGCGCAATACTCGCCACAACTTCAACAAAATGTTCGGGAGAGCGTGCATCTACTTCAATATCAAAGACATCGATATCAGCAAATTTCTTAAATAACACGGCCTTACCTTCCATGACAGGCTTGCTGGCCAAGGCGCCGGTATTACCTAAACCTAAAACAGCGCTGCCATCAGAAATAACAGCAACCAGATTGCCCTTATTGGTATAGCGATAGGCATCATGAGGCGTTTTTTCGATAGCTCGCACTGGCTCGGCAACACCTGGCGTGTAAGCCAAACCTAATTGATACTGTGTATCGCAAGGTTTGCTGATGGCTATGGCGATTTTTCCTGGCTTTGGTAAGGCATGGTATTCCAATGCCGCCTGCTTTAATTCGTCAGTCATTAGGGCCTTTAACATTCATTACAGCGCTTGCGCGCCAAAGGATTATGTACTCAAAGAGTAGTTGATATTGCTGGTCACTGCTCAGATTACGCCTGAAATTAGCCAGTTCAAGGCAAAAAATGTGAGTTTACAACGCGTAAATGATCATTTTTTCCAAGTACCCCTTGAGGATAAACGCAGAAATGGTGAATTTCAGGCGTAATCTGAGCAGTGAGCAGTGACTAGGTTATTTTACTATTTTTATGCGCTGACCGGGTGTTGGTTCACCCTGCGGGTATTGATCGTTCATTAATCTTAGCTGAGATTCGGCATCATTGGAGATCCGTGTCTGTTTGGCCAGTGCGGCATAGGTATCGCCATCCCTTGCAGTCACAAGCTGTATCAATAAGGCTTTAGCCAGTGGTTGTTCTTCATCACTCAGCGGATGAAAGCTTGTTACTGTGTCTAAAAAAGCGCCATCAAAACTTTTTAACGCCCCAGCGTCCTTGGTTGTCGCAAAGAAGGTGTAGGCCTTAGTGCCCAGATACATCACGCTGATACGAATATCACGCTGGCCAAAAGGCGTATTACCACGGGTAAGTCCAGTATAGCCCGCAAGGCCATGACTGCTGAGCGCACGCCCTTGTTTCAATGAATTAACCTTAAGCCGCGTTTTTATAAACTCATCCGCCGCAATGCGTTTATTGATGTCTTCGGCGCTAATCT
>JAESQP010000108.1 GCA_016765075.1 Gammaproteobacteria bacterium | reverse complement strand
TATTTTGTGCACGGGTTTCAATTGCGGCCTGAAAATAAGGACACTGTCATAGCCACAGTTGATTATGGGGGGTCTATTACGGCGGCTGTTGGCGGACGCAGGGCGGTCGGGGAACATAGGCTGTCGCGTACTTAGAACCCTGCGGGTTCATTAAGTATTTATTTCTTGCAGTCATGTCATAGGCGAGTCGATTTTGTGCAGGGAAGTACAAAATCTATCACAGCGACACAATCGCTGGTTTTATTTTCTTTGATTAATTCAGTCGCTTTAAACGCAGATAAAATGAGAATAAATACATAAATAAAAATAGCGCCAGTAAACACTCTTTGATTTCACCCGCACGTAGATCTAATAAATAGGGCACATTAGTATCGAATAAGGTATATGCCTTTTTATGTAAACTCACCACTACGGCCGCTAAACAGGTAGGTATATTCACATAGGTAGGCCACAACCAAAAAGAAAATTGGTCCGCACTAAACGTTTTCTTGCGTATAAGAAAATAGACAGGCACAAAAATCCCACCCACTACTGCTGCTAAGGTCAATATACTGCGTGGCAATTGATCTAAAAGCGCGCTGGTATTATGTAAATTTGTTTCGCCTTGATCATTAATCTCTTGCCACATTTCTGGTGTGGCCCAACCAATCCAATGCTGCCCCCAGCTTAGCTCTTCGCCTAGATAATAAAAACAACCTAGTGCCAATAAAGCTATCCAAAATTTAAATATCGGAAATTGAAAAGCCCTAAAATACTTATAAGATCTTATGGCTACAACAAGCGCGCACACTAAAAAAATTACTGTGATATTTTCAATAACACCCAATTCACCGAATATTATGGCATCTGTTGCTGGACTAATTATACGCGCCACATAAGGTAGCAATGTAATTGCAATAGGCAGCCACAGCCATAACCACTTTGGCAAATTTGTAGGTTTATTCATAATTGCTCTTTGTTTTACCATCGTCTATTCAACCCATTTTTTAGCTTGGCGGCACTCTTTTCAGTACCCCCTTGAGGGGTAAAAATTCTCAATACCATTGATGTGATTTTTCTTGTCGGCAAACAACATACTTTATGACTAAATACGGTAATGCTTAAACTCCGAGATATCAAGGGCGTTATACCCCAAGAGCCTGCCCCCGCGAAAGCGTGGGGGCATATAGTAACCTCGCCAACAAGCTGAATAAACAAGGCTGTTTTGGTTTCACCTTATCGTGGGTAATAGGCATCAACGTCGCTGTCTTAGCATCAGGTATCATTGCGGCATAAACCAGATAAACAACGACTAAGAAGAGATTACCACGCCCTGCGTAGCAACGAGACACATCCGCCTTTGCGCACGACGGCATGGATGCAGGAGTTGGAGCGCCAGCAGTAGGCGCTTTAGGCGACGCAGGAAGCCAAAGCTCCAAAGTCGGAGTAGATTTGCTCAATCCGATAGCCCTCTAGTCCTGCCCGACATTTGGCCGTATTCACGCCGCTTTTCTTTGTCTCGGCATTTCGCTAGAATAGCCGCCCTTGCCCGTAGTTTTTACCGGCACCTAACTATAAATTACCAATAAAAACAATTACCTAGAGTGGTTGTTTGGCTGGCTTGCATTGCGAGCCAGGGGGGCGAGATGATCACGCAGAGATTTGGGTTGACAAAGAATCTTGCGAAGAAGAGGAATCACGCTGTGTATTGCCGACTAAGTAAAGTTTGTTGTCAATTCAAAAATCAAGTGAGGGCTCGCCATCCTGGCGGGCGATACGAGCCAGGCTCGAGTTATCTATGAGCGATATGAAAGCTATCAATACACTGCGGTTCGGCACAGGGTTGCCGGAAAAGCACGGTCTTTATGACCCACAGCTGGAGAAAGACAGCTGTGGGGTCGGTTTTATTGCCCACATTAAAGGTCAAGCCAGCCATCAGATCGTTAAAGATGCCGACCATATTTTGCAACGCATGGTGCATCGCGGAGGCTGTGGTTGTGAGCCGACCACGGGTGATGGTGCCGGCATCCTCACCAGTTTGCCCGATGCGTTTTTGCGCAAAGTAGCACAAGCGGATTTAGGTATCGAGCTACCACCCGCCGGCCAGTTTGCAGCGGGCAATGTGTTTTTGCCGCAGGATGTTGCCGCCCAGGTAGCCTGTCGTAAAACCATCGAAAAGCTGATTGCTGAGCAGGGACAAAAATTACTCGGCTGGCGTGTGTTGCCGGTCGATACAGAGGGCGCCGATGTTGGCCCCACGGCTCGCCTGTCGCAGCCACATATAGAACAACTCTTCATCGGTGCTACAAAAGGCGTTAGCGGTGATGATTTTGAACGTCAACTTTACATCATCCGTAAACGTGGCACGCATGCGATAAGGGACGACGCTGCTATTAAACAGGCAAGCATGTTTTATGTCTGTTCGTTATCGACCAAGGTGATGATCTACAAAGGCATGCTGACGGCATTACAGGTACGTGATTTTTATCCTGACCTGCGTGATGAAGATTACACAGCGCATCTGGCGATGGTGCATTCGCGTTTTTCTACCAACACCTTCCCCTCATGGGATCGTGCGCAACCCAATCGTTTTATGAGTCATAACGGCGAAATCAATACGCTGCTGGGCAATAAAAACTGGATGGCGGCACGCCAGGGTGTAGTCGCTAGCGACAAGTTTGGTGATGACATCAGCAAACTGTTTCCTATCGCTGAGCCGAATTGTTCTGATTCAGGCACCTTCGATAACGTGCTCGAGTTTATGTTGATGTCAGGTCGTTCGTTGCAAGAGGCGATCATGTTGATGGTGCCGGAAGCCTGGCAGTCTGATAGCAACATGGATGACAGTAAAAAAGATTTTTATCGTTATAACTCAACATTGATGGAACCGTGGGACGGCCCGGCGTCGATCGTATTCACTGATGGCCATTATATTGGTGCCACCCTCGATCGTAATGGCCTACGTCCTAGTCGTTATTATGTCACCCATGATGACCGTGTCATTATGGCATCGGAAGTGGGTGTGTTGGAAATTGATCCGGCCAATGTAAAATTCAAAGGCCGCTTGCAACCGGGCAAGATGTTTTTGATCGATTTTGAAAAAGGCCGACTCATTCCCGACGAAGAGATTAAGGCTGAATTTGCCAGCAAGCGTCCTTATGGCGACTGGTTAAAAAATCAGGAAATCCAGTTGGCCCAGTTGGTTAAGTTATCCCCTAACAAAGAGCCGCACGGTTTTAATGCCAAGACTTTATTGCAACGGATGCAGGCCTTTGGTTATACCAGCGAAACCATGCAGTTCATGTTATTGCCATTAGTCCGTGAGTTACGCGACCCGGTTGGCTCGATGGGTAATGACGCGGCACTGGCCTGTCTGTCTGATCGGCCACGCATGATTTACGACTACTTTAAGCAGTTATTTGCACAGGTAACCAATCCGGCAATTGATTCGATTCGCGAAGAAGTAGTGATGTCGCTGGAATGTTATATCGGCCCAGAGAGTAACCTGCTCGAAACCAGTGAACAACATGCACACCGCTTAAGAGTGCCGCAGCCAATTTTGACTAATGAAGAACTGGCTGCGTTGAAACATATCGATCATCGTGGCTGGCGTGCGCTGACCATTGATATGACGTTTGCAAAGTCTGCCGGTGCGGCAGGTCATGCGGCCTGTATTGAAGACATGTGCCAACAGGCACAACAGGCGATCGAAGACGGTTATTCGCTAATTGTATTGTCCGATCGTAACATCGGCCCCGACCGTGTGCCGGTTAGTACACTGTTAGCGACGGGTGCCGTGCATCATCGCTTGGTGAAAAATCAGCTACGTACACGTATCGGTATTGTCGTCGAAACCGGTGAAGCACGCGAAGTGCATCATCATTGTTTGCTGGTTGGCTTTGGTGTTGATGCGATCAATCCTTATCTTGCCTTTGAAGCCTTGTTTCAGGCGCAGCGCGATGGTTCGCTCGATCCTAAAAAATATGACGATGACACCATCGTTGCTAGCTATCGTAAAGGCGTTGCCAAGGGCATGCTCAAGGTGATGGCAAAGATCGGTATCTCGACCTTGCAGTCTTATAAAGGCGCACAGATTTTCGAAGCAGTCGGTCTCGGCGAAGATGTTATCGCGCGCAGTTTTTGTGGCACGGCTAGTCGTATAAAAGGAGTTAGTCTCGATGTGTTGGCACAAGAGTCATTGCGTCGTCACCAACTGGGTTATCCAAGTCGCGATGTTGTACGCCTGCCAGCGCTACCCAACCCGGGCGATTATCACTGGCGCGCCGGTGGCGAACTGCATATGTGGAATCCACAGACTATCGCCAATCTACAACAGGCCGCACGCAGCAACAGCAAAGAAGATTATAAACAGTTTTCCAGGCATTCTGATGAACACGCAACGCGTGGCGCGACACTGCGTGGGCTATTAAAATTTAAAGCCAATGTTAATGGTGGCCCGATAGGGATCGACGATGTCGAGCCAGTAAAAGAGATTGTCAAACGTTTCGCCACTGGCGCAATGAGCTTTGGCTCTATCTCTGCCGAAAGCCATGAGTCACTCGCTATCGCGATGAACCGTATGGGCGCAAAATCCAATACCGGCGAAGGTGGCGAAGACGAATCACGCTTCACGCCGATGGCCAACGGTGATTCAAAACGTTCGGCGATCAAGCAAGTTGCATCAGGGCGTTTTGGTGTGACTAACTGGTATTTGACCAATGCTGATGAACTACAGATCAAAGTCTCACAGGGCGCCAAGCCAGGTGAAGGCGGCGAATTGCCGGGCGCTAAAGTTGACAACGTCATCGCGCGTATCCGCCATTCGACGCCTGGCGTTGGCTTGATCAGCCCGCCACCGCATCATGATATTTATTCGATAGAAGATCTAGCGCAGCTAATTCACGATCTCAAAAACGCCAACCCCTCTGCACGTATCAGCGTCAAGCTGGTGTCCGAGATTGGTGTCGGCACCGTTGCCGCAGGCGTGACAAAAGCGTTTGCAGATCACATCGTTATTGCCGGCCACGATGGCGGTACCGGTGCATCGCCATTAACTTCAGTGAAACATGCTGGCTTGCCGTGGGAGTTAGGTGTTGCAGAAGCCCATCAGACGCTGGTAATGAACGACCTGCGTTCGCGCGTAGTCGTGCAGACAGATGGTCAGCTCAAAACCGGCCGTGATGTTGCCATCGCAGCACTGCTGGGCGCAGAAGAATATGGTTTTTCAACCGCACCATTGATTACACTGGGTTGCATCATGATGCGCAAGTGTCATCTCAACACCTGTCCGGTTGGTATTGCCACACAGGATCCCGAACTGCGAAAGAAATTTAATGGCAAGCCCGAGCATGTGGTTAACTACTTGTTTATGGTTGCAGAAGAATTGCGCGAGATCATGGCACAGCTGGGCTTTCGTACGATCAACGACATGATCGGTCGCGTCGATGTGCTTGCTACAGATGTTGCTGTCGATCACTGGAAAGTAAAAGGCATTGATCTGAGTGGCTTATTGACACCAGCACAAAAACCACACGCTGATGTCTGTGTCTATAACAATAAAAAACAAGATCATGGTCTCGACAAAGCGCTGGATAACGAACTGATTAAACTGGCACAGCCGGCGATTGAAAGCGGCGACAAGGTAAAAATAGATTTACCTGTCATTAATACCAACCGCGTAGTCGGCACTATGCTATCGCATGAACTGGCGAAAGCGCATCAGGGTAAACCGTTACCTGATAATACCGTGCAGATTAAATTGCAGGGTTCGGCCGGCCAGAGTCTGGCCGCCTGGTTATACCAGGGTGTCACCATCGAGCTCGAAGGCGATGCCAATGATTATGTCGGCAAAGGTCTGTCGGGGGGGCGTGTCATTGTCTACCCAGATAGTAATAGTAGTTTCGTCGCCGCAGAAAACATCATCGTCGGTAATGTTTGTCTCTATGGTGCAACCGCCGGTGAAGCCTATTTTCGTGGCATCGCGGCAGAACGTTTTTGTGTGCGCAATAGTGGCGCCAGCGCCGTCGTCGAAGGTGTCGGTGACCATGGCTGTGAATACATGACCGGTGGTCGCGTTGTTGTATTGGGCGCAACCGGTCGTAACTTCGCCGCAGGTATGAGCGGTGGTGTGGCTTATATTTGGGATAAAGATAAAAAATTCGCCCAGCAATGCAACCCCGGTATGGTCGAACTGGAAACGATGCAGGCAGATGAAGATATTGCTGAATTAAAACAGTTAATCGAAAACCATAGGCAGTACACAGCTTCGGTAGTGGCGCATAATATCCTGGATAACTGGGCGCAATCACTTACACAGTTCGTCAAAGTGATGCCGACGGATTACAAACGTGTGCTAGAAGAGATGAAAAAACAGGACGCTGCTTAGGTTAGTTATCCTAAGAGCAGCTAATACACCAACAGAATTTAAGAATAAAATAACATGGGCAAAGTAACCGGGTTTAAAGAATTCGAACGTCAGACAGAACCGTATCGCAAAGTGACTCTGCGACTGGCGGATTACGGCGAAATATTTAGCGGTAACCATGACGAACAGCAGCTACAGACACAGGGCGCGCGTTGCATGGACTGTGGTGTGCCGTTCTGTCAGTCAGACAATGGTTGCCCGATCAACAATCTTATCCCTGAATGGAACCATCTGGTCTATGAAAACAGATGGCGCGAAGCGCTGGATCGATTACACGAGACCAATAACTTTCCTGAATTTACCGGTCGTGTCTGTCCGGCGCCGTGTGAAGGTTCCTGTGTGCTAGGTATCACTGACCCTGCGGTGACGATCAAAAATATAGAACACGCCATTATTGATTATGGTTTTGAACAGGGTTGGGTGAAAGCCCAGGTTCCACAAAATCGTAGCGGTAAAAAAGTAGCTATTGTCGGTTCCGGCCCTGCGGGTTTGGCAGCAGCGGCGCAACTGAACAAAGCCGGTCACAGCGTCACGGTGTATGAGCGAGACGATCGCATCGGCGGTTTGTTAATGTACGGTATCCCCAACATGAAACTGGGCAAAGACATCGTCCAACGCCGTGTCGATCTGCTACATGAAGAAGGTATCGAGTTTGTCACTAATGCAGATGTCGGCGGTGATACCGACAATGCCGTCAGCGTTGGCGATCTGCAAAAAGAAAACGATGCCGTGTTACTGGCAACCGGTGCCACCCATGCGCGTGATCTAGATGTGCCAGGGCGTGAACTAAAAGGCATCTACCCAGCGATGGAGTTTTTAAGCAAGAACACCAAAAGCCTGCTCGACTCCGACCTTAAAGACGGTGCGTACATCTCAGCTAAAGATAAAAACGTTATCGTTATCGGTGGCGGCGATACCGGTACAGATTGTATCGGCACATCACTGCGCCATGGCTGCAAGTCATTGATCAATTTTGAGCTGCTACCGCAGCCGCCCGAGCAACGCGCCGAAGACAACCCCTGGCCGCTGTGGCCAGTGATCTACCGTGTCGATTATGGCCACGCAGAAAGCGCAGAAAAATTTGGCCATGATCCACGCCAATATCAAGTTCTCAGCAAAGAATTTATCGATGATGGTAAAGGTAATGTTGCGGGTATAAAAACCGTGCAGGTCGAATGGAGCAAAGCCGATGACGGCCGCTGGTCGATGACAGAAGTGGCGGGCTCTGAAAAAACCTGGGAGGCGGATTTAGTCATGTTGTCGATGGGGTTTCTTGGCCCTGAGCATGCTGTTTCAGATAAATTGGCTATCGAATATGATGCCCGTTCCAACTACAAAGCCGAATATGGAAAATATCTCACTAGCACGCCGGGCATCTATGCCGCTGGCGATTGTCGTCGTGGCCAGTCACTGGTAGTCTGGGGCATCAATGAAGGTCGTGAAGCGGCACGTGAGATTGATCGCGCGCTGATGGGTAGCTCACAGTTACCGTAATAATAGAAGCGCCCTGACACCAGGCTTTTTTGTTGAATTTTTCGTCTGTCTTTTGGTCTACCTTTTTCAGTAAGGAATATTTCATCATGAAAAAACGTCTCGTTTTGCTGTTTACTTTGTTATTTGTCAGTCAAATGGCTATGGCAGAGGGCTTTGACGACATCACACTTAAAACCACCAAAGTCAGTGACAATATTTATATGTTACAAGGCGTGGGTGGGTTTGCTGGCGGTAATATTGCGGTATCGGCAGGAGCAGACGGTATTTTGATTGTTGACGATCAATTTGCTGCGATGCACGATAAAATTAAAGCCGCTTTAGCAGACATTAACCCAGGCAAGCTACGCTTTGTGTTGAATACCCATTGGCATGGCGATCACACTGGTGGTAATGCGATATTTAGCAAGCAAGCAACGGTGATTGCGCATGACAATGTGCGTAAGCGTTTGCAGGCATCACAAGAAAATGATTTTGGCCAATCCCCTGCGCAGCCAAAAGAGGCTTGGCCACTGATTACTTTTGATGAGTCCTTGACCATCCATATGAATGGTGAAGCGATAGACTTTATTCACTTTCCCAATGGTCACACTGACGGTGATGGCGTAGTGTTTTTCACGCAGTCTAATGTTATTCATGTCGGCGATCATTTTTTTGTTGATGCCTTTCCTTTTGTTGACATCAGCTCAGGTGGAAATGTGTTGAGTTACACCAACAATGTAAAAAAGCTGATTGAGCAGATGCCTGAAGACGTGAAAATTATTCCTGGTCACGGCAGTTTGGCGACACTGGATGATTACAAACGTTTTTACGATATGCTGGTGAGTACAACGGATTACGTAAAAACCAGGATCGACGCCGACATGTCGCTGGCACAAATTCAAGCCGAGGGCTTGCCCGAAAAATGGGACAGTTGGGGTGATGGGTTTATTAAAGCCAAGAACTGGATTTCATTTATCTATCAAGCGCTAGCCAAGGGTAAATAGGAGAAGTCCAGTAAGTTTTTGTGCAGTTCCGACGAGACTCCTGGAGGAAGGATTATGAGTAAATGGGTTTTATTGTTCGCAGCGTTGATGGTTTGTAATATTTCTATAGCGGCGAAGTGTAAGGTGGGTGATGAATGGTATTCATATAGCCATCCAAAATGTTCTGGTGATACAAAAGTAGCAGTAAGTACCCGTAAATCACTAGATGGGTCTCTTCAATCATTTAAATCTAAAACCGAATTTCAAGAAGATTCTCGAGTGTTGTGTAAAAAACAGTGGACCAAGCGAGGTAAGCTGGATTCTAGAATGTATCAATACTGCATTCGCCAGCAAAAGGAAGCGTATAGTGATTTAGTTAGTTTAGATAGGTACGCTGATCAACAATTTTATTCGAGTATTTCTTTTCCCCATTGTACTAAAAAGTGGACGAAACAAAGTGTGTCAGATGCTAGGATGTTGGCATATTGTTTAAACCAAGAAGTAGAGGGTGAGAAGGATATTGCTTACATCCGAAAGAAGTATGGTTCGAAACAAGTTGACGGTATCGTTATAGAAGCCCTGAGAAAATTTGGTTCGATGAATATGGCAGCTTATAAAGTAAAACAATATTTTGAGTAACTAATTGATTAATTATGTCATTTTTTCAGTAATAGAGAAGCACGCTGAAAAATTTTAAAGCTAACAAAGCTAAGTGATATGCTTTGGAATCTAAAGCACAAAAACAGCACATACAAAAACAGCACATACAAAAATAGGGTCAGATATCAAAAAAAAATAGGGTCAGGTCTTTCGATATCACATCATTCAATTTAACAATCCTGCTGATGGCCGTGTAATGATTGCCAAAGTAATCGCTTTATAGGCGAGGTTTGGCTAGTTAAGACAAAGGGTAAGCTGTCATTCCGTTTTAAACATCTTTAAAGCCTATCCGCCTAACTAATGATTGGCACAGCGATTGATAGTTAGCACTCGGGGCAATCACTTTATAACCTGTCAACTCGTATGTTGGATTGGCATCATCTCTATGCCAGCGTGCCTCGGCTTCGAATTCGACGCCGTGTAAATTCTTGACAAATTCTTGACAGTTTTCCGGTAACACGAAAGTTAAAGTGCTGCGTTCTTGCAAAGGATGTTTAGCCGGACTGGCTATCATTAGCCCTGTTGTTGAAATATCGGCGAGCCGGCCAATTTCTTCGCCGGTTTCTACTTTTAATACAGCAATATTATAAATTAAATGGCGGCGCTTCATGTCGCGGTGATCATCATCGACAAGGGCGGCGGTAATATTATTGGTAGACATATAGCAATCTCCTGGCATTAGAGGCGACTGGCAGCAACAGCAGCGCCGAGTAGTCCGCAATGCTCATTGGTTACAATATGCACGGGGAAGCGTGACATTAACCGTGACATTTTTCCTTTATGGTGAAAGGCATCGCTAAACGCCGCAGTTTGTAATAACTCACTGTTCTTGGCGGCAACCCCGCCGGTTAAATAAACGCCGCCGTAGGCCAAATTAGTCAGCGCTAAATTGCCTGCGACAGAGCCATAAATTGATGCAAAGAGTTGCATGGTTTTATTTGCTGCGGCATCGGTCGACGTAGCAATGGTTGCTGCGTTGCTATCGCGCGCCAATGATGTTTGGCCATCGGCTGTATCGCAAACAAACTGAAAAATATGGTTAATGCCTGGCCCCGATAAAACAGTTTCGATGGAGCAAGAGCCAAATTGATGAATATAATGCTGGCTCAATGCCGCAGTATCATCATTAAATGGTGCAAAGCCACTGTGCCCGGCTTCTGATGAAATAACATGATACTGCTTATTGATCGAAACCAATTGCGCAACGCCCAGGCCGGTGCCGGCACCCAATACGACACAATGACCGCCACGCCGCGCCGTACCTTGCTGCAAGGTAATAAGATCATCGTCGCTAAGGGCAGTAACGCCATACGCCATGGCGGCAAAGTCATTGATCAAGCTGACTTTGGACACACCCATTTTTTTTGCTAAGACGCGGCTATCAAGCGACCAAGGCAGGTTCGTCGCTGTTGCCGTTGAGTGGCCGTTGCTGTGATCCACTGGCCCGGCGACGCCTAAACACAATGCTTCGATATTGCGGGTACTAATCTCAGCCATAAAATCTACGGCCAAATCATCAAAGCTTGCGTAATCGGTGCTGACAAAACGGCGCGCATAGAGCGTGTTAAAGCCGTGCCTCGTCGTCTCAAACAGGCTGAGTAAGGTTTTTGTTCCACCAATGTCGCCAGCAATTAAAAGCATTAGTCGTTTGATTGCCTGATATATTTGGCGGCATTGGCATCGACAAGCCAGGTCATTTCGGCGCGAGGTTGAATACGTTGTACAGGCAGCAGTACAGCGTTATCACCTCGGCTATTATTTGGTTTATCGCCCAATACCGATTGCACAATGTCAGCCTTACCTTCGCCGCTGGCGAAAATAATAATATGACTGGCATTATTAATCACTGGATAGGTCAGGCTAATGCGCCAACTGTCGAATTTCTCGATGTAGACAGCGGTGGCTAGCCGATTGTACTCATCTAATGCTGAGGTGTCAGGGAATAAGGAAGCAATGTGGCCATCAGGGCCGATACCGAGCAAAACCAAATCAAATATCGGTAATTCATAAACACAAGGTATGTGATGGGTAAGCGTTTCGGCGTATTGCTGTGCGGCCATGTCGTGGTCATCGAGTTCAGCCACAATGCGATGAATGTTGGCTTGAGGTATGGGCACATGTGATAGCAGGGAGTCTGATGCCATCTTGAAATTGCTGTCGTTGTGATCTGGCGTGACACAGCGTTCATCACCAAAATAAACGTGAAACTGTTGCCAGTTGATGCCCTCTTTATAGGGCGACAGAGCCAAGAGCGAGTACAACATACGTGGCGTGCTGCCACCAGCCAGGGCAATGTGGAATTCACCTTGATCGGTAATGGCATCATCGGCGAGATCCATGACACGATTGGCCGCTGCTTCGCATAAGGTGCTGGCATTGGCATAGATTTCTAACCCAGTGTGATGCATGGTTAATTCCCTGTGTTGTTTTAATATTACCACTTGTCTAAGTTTGGCGGGGTGTTGAGCCATAATTCCACTGTTAGGTAAGCGCCTGCTAACAGCAGGATAATTCGCCCTGCTATTTACGCATCTTATATGCCAAAATAACGGCTATAGAAAGCCAATGCACCCTTTACAACGTACTGTAACGAGGAATTTATGGGAACCACTGTCATCATTGCTGGCCTGTTATTTATTGTCGGGCTTACCGTGGGCGGCATTGCCGGCCGCTGGCGAGGCCAACACGATAATAAATCGCAGGAATTAGAAAAAGAAGTCGATGAGCTACGCACGGATATGAAGCAATATCGTGATGAAGTCGGTGAGCATTTCAATAAGACGGGCGAGTTGTTTAACACCATGGCCCAGGATTATCGCGAAATTTACCAACATCTCGCTACCGGTGCGCAAAAGCTGTCCACGACCACGGATAAAACCGATATTTTTCAGCTCAATGATTTTAACGACACCCTCAAATTGAAAAAAGCACCCTCCTGTGCTAAGCACGGAGCCCGCCCCGTGCTTGACACGGGGGCGGGTTCCGCAAAGGCGTGGGAGCAGGCAGAAGACACTACGGATGCGCCTGCGTCACAAGCGCCGAGTGATTATGCGAAACCCGAGCCTATGGCTCAAGCAGCGCAGCGGCCTAAAAGTACAGAATAAAGTGATTGCTAGCGATGGCCCGCGTTAATTGGTTGCGATGCGATCCAGCGTTAAGAAGTGATAGTTATAACTATTTTTTTCATCGGCAGCGTGCTCCTGCCAGTCAGTTTCTGTCCATTCGCTGCGATTAATTTCGGGGAAATAGACTAAGGACGCTGGTGCATTGCTTGCCACAGAGGTATCTATTTGCGTTAGATAGAGCCGATTAGCCAGTGATAACATGGCCTCATAGAGCTGGGCACCACCGATCACCATTAGCTCGTCAGCGCCCAGCTCATCATCAGCGTGGGCCAAGGCCTCTTCTATTGAGCATACTGTGGTGCACCCTTTGGCAGAAAAATTGGCCTGACGAGTGAGGATAATATTCTCGCGGCCGGGTAATGGCTTGCCAATCGACTCATAAGTCTTGCGTCCCATCAAAACCGGCTTGCCCATAGTGACTGCTTTAAAGTGTTTCAGGTCGGCTGGCAAATGCCAGGGCAGGGCATTATTGACACCAATCACCCGATTGTTATCCATGGCGGCTATGAGTGAGAGTTTCATGAATTGTGATTATGCCTAATGTGTTTAGGGTGCCTTATAATGAGATGTTAGCATTTTAGGGTTATATATAGTATTAACGAGCAGTTCACACATTCAGGGTTGGTGATAGGCTTGATTTACTAATTTATGAGGCGTTTAGTATAGATAAACGTCGATAAACTACATTCAAACTATCGATTAGCACAAATCATCTCCTATCGTGTAAGCTTGCTTCCAAGTTTCGAAGTACAACCACAGCAGGAGTAGATTGACTATGGCAAAGAAATTCGATGCAGGTGTTAAAGAGTACCGTGATACGTACTGGACTCCGGATTATGTGCCACTTGATACGGATTTGTTGGCATGTTTTAAGGTAACAGCACAAGAAGGCGTGCCTCAGAACGAAGCGGCGGCAGCGGTGGCGGCTGAATCGTCTACTGGTACCTGGAGCGTTGTATGGTCCGAGTTGCTGACTGATATGGAGTTCTATAAAGGTCGCGCCTATCGCATCGAAGATGTGCCGGGTGATAGCAGCTGTTTCTATGCCTTTATCGCCTATCCTATCGATCTGTTTGAAGAAGGCTCGGTGGTTAACGTATTAACCTCATTGGTTGGTAACGTGTTTGGCTTTAAAGCACTTAAAGCCTTGCGTCTTGAAGATATTCGCTTCCCCATCGCCTTTGTTAAAACCTGTCTTGGGCCGCCCAGTGGTATTCAGGTTGAGCGTGATAAGTTAAACAAATACGGTCGTCCGATGTTGGGTGCGACGATCAAACCTAAGCTAGGTTTGTCAGCGAAAAACTACGGTCGTGCGGTTTATGAGTGTTTGCGCGGCGGTTTGGATCTAACCAAAGATGACGAAAACATTAACTCTCAGCCTTTCATGCGCTGGCGTAACCGTTTCGAGTTTGTTTCTGAGGCAGTACAAAAAGCACAGGCTGAAACAGGCGAAATCAAAGGCCATTATCTCAACGTAACGGCTAACACACCTGAAGAAATGTATGAGCGTGCTGAGTTCGCTAAAGAATTGGGCCAACCGATTATCATGCATGACTTTTTGACCGGTGGCTTTACCGCCAACTCGGGTTTGGCCAAGTGGTGTCGTGATAACGGCATGTTATTGCATATTCATCGCGCTATGCATGCTGTTATCGATCGTAACCCGCATCATGGTATTCACTTTCGTGTGCTTGCCAAGTGTTTGCGTTTGTCAGGCGGTGATCATCTGCATACCGGTACAGTTGTCGGCAAGCTTGAAGGTGATCGTGCATCAACATTGGGTTTTGTTGATCTGTTGCGTGAATCATTTATTCCTGAAGACCGCAAGCGCGGCATCTTCTTTGATCAGGATTGGGGCTCAATGCCGGGTGTGTTTGCTGTTGCTTCGGGTGGTATTCACGTATGGCACATGCCAGCGCTGGTTGAAATCTTCGGTGATGATTCTGTTCTACAGTTCGGTGGCGGTACGCAGGGTCACCCTTGGGGCAATGCTGCGGGTGCTGCGGCAAACCGTGTTGCTTTGGAAGCTTGTGTTAAAGCACGTAACGAAGGTCGTGAGCTGGAGCGTGAATCACGCGATATTCTGGAAGGTGCGGCAAGACATAGTCCGGAACTAGCCGTTGCTATGGAAACCTGGAAAGAGATCGTCTTTGAATTCGAAACCGTAGACAAGCTCGATGCCGGTTAATTGCTATAGATTCGTAAACATATTCAGGAGACAGCAATGAAAGCAAATGCAGAAATGGGTGATTATCGTACGACGCATACCTTGGAAACTTTTTCGTTTCTACCGCCGTTTACGCAAGAAGAGACTTATGCCCAAATCAATTACATGTTGAGCCAGGGGTTTACGCCATCGATTGAGCATGAAGATCCAGCCCAGGCAAGTAGTGTTTACTGGCCAATGTGGAAACTTCCGTTCTTTGGTGAAACCGATTTGGCCAATGTGGTCAATGAGTTAGAAGCTTGCCATCGTGCCTACCCAGACCATCACGTACGCTTGATTGGTTATGACACCTACACGCAAAGTCAGGGTGTTTGCTTTGTCGTATACCGCGGCAAAACTGCCTGGTAAGGAAGGTGTGGTGGTGCTTTGGCACCACTACCATCGCGGTTTTCTCGATAACGCATGGGATAAACAAATATGGCCATTAAAGACTTGTCAGGACGTAGCGCTGCAAGAGCGCGACGCGACGCCCAGGTTCACGGCAAAGTAGCATTGCCTGCCAAAGCCAATGCAACAATAGGCGCAACAACCAGTGCGGCGGGTTCATCTGTGGCGGCTGTATCGGTCGCACCGACTCGTAACGCAAGTAGCAGTGCAACATCTGGTAGTTGTCGTGAAGCATCGCTTGCGCGGCGCCGTCAGATGTCGTCAAAGGGCAAAGCAGGCGTTGTAACACCAGATCGCCAACGTTCCGCAAGCAGCAGTGTGGTAAGCGCACCTGCAGCTAAAGGCTGTGGTTGTGGTTGCAATGGTGAAGGCAGATGCAAAGAGGCAGAGGCCAAATCTGTGACAACAACCGTGCCGGCAGTGGTTAAATCTTCTATGTCTACACACATAAAGAAAGTGAATGTCGTGTCGCCCAGCAGTAGTGGCCGTGTGAATTCACGTTTACGCCGTCAAGCACTGGCCACCCATGGCAAAAAAGGCATTGATATTATGAGTAACGGAGTGAGTTCGGCGCAAATGGCGCGGGCACAAAACCCTGATATTTCAAGCCGCGATTTAGCGCGTAGTGTGCGGGCTCAACGTAGCGTCAATGGCGGTGGTGCTAGCAGTAAGCCAAAGTCAACGCCAGTCCGTGGTAACCGCCCAGCGCGCGCAAACAGTGAAGAAGTCACTGGAACACAGGTTGCGCACAGCACAAAAACAACCGGCGATGAAGTTGGTTTATGCCGGCCTATTACGGGTACTGATTATTTGTCTGGTGACGTGTTTTCAAGCTATTGTCAAACTGACTCCAGCCTTAAAGTGCCATCAAAAGTATTAACGAGTGCTCTGGCGCGTGGTGGCAATATCACCACTGCTAGTGCAGTGGGACGTAGCAGCGCGGTAACCGGCGATGAGCGTGGTAGCTGTAAGAATGTGACGGGTACCGAGTATCTCGGTTTAGAGTCGTTTGATCAATTTTGCGGTGCTAAGCCCGATGCCGGCCCAGCAAAGGTCAGTTTTTCGAAAACCAGCCGTGGCAAAATCGTATCCGGGTCAAAACCTGCGCGTTCAGAGCAGGTGACTGGTGATGAAGCTGGGACGTGTAAAGCGATAACCGGTACGCCTTATGCTGGTTCTGAGCAGTATGAAAAATATTGTGAGCCTAATCAAGCGCAGGCGGCGCAGGCACGTAACGAGTTGCGTCGTGGTAATGCCGGCCGTGATATTACCGGTATTCAGCCCGGGCTAAGTAATTTAACCGGTGCTCAAAAAGGTGTTTGTAAGCCGTTAACAGGTACTTCGTATGTGGGCGCTAAAGAGCATCAACAAGTATGTGGTGCAGTGCCAGCGCAAATGGGTGAGGCAGACTTCCCCAAGCCCCTCGCCGGCGCTCCCTGGGGTGATTTTAGTGTTGTTCCGCCTAATCATGCGAGCCAAAGTACGGCTGAGCATAATGCGGTAACGGGTTCACGTTATGAGCAGGGTCGTATCAGTGGTACTTTCTCGCTTGGCGAAGGCATGCTTACGGGTACCGAAGAAGCACGTTTTGGCGATCGCAGTAATACTACAGGCGGCATGAATGCGCCGATAGAAATCTCTAAATCAGGTCGTGGTGTCACTGGTGAAGGTATCGATACCAACCAAAATATTACCGGTGATGACTGGGACCGTGGTGATCGCGTAACGGGAACAGAGGGTCGCTCTGCAGCAAAGAGAAACCCAACACGTCGTGGCCCAATTAATGCCATGCCGTCAGTAGATAATAAGCGCAACGTCGATATTGCGCCTGCTGATATTAATGTTACCGGTGGTAGCGGCAATACGGATAAAGGCGCGCATATAACGGTATCTGGCGGCGCTCGAGGCTAATTGTAGGCTGGTCAGGCACAGTTTCTGGGCGCAATTTGTAACGTAGCGCACTAACTATTGATTTTTGGAGAACGGATTAACGTCATGTTCGGCAGCAGAACAAAAAGCAGAAGCACGTTGCAGCGAGCAGTACCGCTGAAGCGAACCCTGTCGCCTCGGCGACAGGGTTCGCCTGCTTATGCTGGTGCGCAGCCCTCGCTCTCCCCTGCAAAGCTATTTGCTAGCGACCGCGCCGTTTCAAATAAAACAGGGCATCCGTTTACACGCAGTGACGAGAATGCTCATCTTTATAGTTACGAGCAAAAAATCAAAGGCGCTTTTTCAGGCATAGAAGTCGTGTTGCAAGAAATATCTTCAGTGCAGCACGATTCAGGCTTTATTGGTCGCGCACAGCAAATTGCGCGAAGCAAATTAGGCTTTGAGCTGCCGGAACATTTGTTAGCAGATAGTTGGGTCAAGCCGTTGGATATTGGCTCTTTGTATTGCTGGTGTGTGTTCGAGACGTTTCGCCATATGTCAGATGATTTTTTTACTAACAGCCCGTTAAGCGCGCCAGATGATGACGAATTTCAAGCGTTCCTTGAGCAATGTGGTTTCCACTTGATGGACGTATCACCGTGTGCAGATGGGCGCCTGGCTCATGTTATTCGTTATGTGCTGCGTTTGCCGCATAAAGTTGTAAGGCGCAAGTCATACGCTGGCGCCATGTTTGACGTGGACGATAGCCTGCAAAAGTGGGTAAAAACAGAAATGTTGCGTTATCGTGAAGGCAAGCCAAACGCAGCCGATGCGCCAACGCGTTATCTGAAAGTAGCAGCTTATCATTTTAGTTCATCGCACCCAGATACTGAAGGTTGTGCAGCGCATGGTAGTGACGTGCAGCGCGCGGCTAAGGCTGCGATGAGTCGATTGGAAGATTTTCGCCAAGGCGTAGAAAACAGTTTTTGCTGTGGCGCATCGATTGATTTATTGCTGCTTGGTATTGATACCGACAACGATGTGTTGCGTTTGCACTTACCAGATGCAAACGGTGATATCGATGCCAAGCGCTATATTGATGCAGCAGAGTTATACGATGCCACATACAGTCAATCTGCCAGCAATGCAGAGACGTGTATCACACGTTATCTGGAAAGCCACAGCGCAGAGCATGGCGCTTCACTGCCTGATGAAGGTATGAAAAAGTTGGCCGTATATTTGCTCTGTAAAAACATATCGCAAATTGATTATGTGCGCCAATACCACCAGGGTTGTTACAGCGACATTGGGCATCAAGAATGCTTTATTGGTATGGGTATTGGTTTTGAAGAAATACGACTACGCAACCTAACTTATTTTGCCTACCTCAGCACGGTTGAGGAAGGCGCGCAAGATATGGACGTGGGTATAAAAATATTCACTAAATTAAATGCCAATCGAGGCTTGCCAATTCCAGTGGTTATTCGTAATGATTACCACAGTAAAGTGCCTGCCGCCAGAGAGCGTGCAAAAGCACGATGTCAGCAACTTGATACAGCATTGCGTGATCGCTACCGCGATTATGCTGACAAGGGTTTGTTGCATACGCTTTTAATGGTTCGTGATTGTTCGTCAGATGGCAGAGCGGAGATGGTTGGTTGTTCTTTGCTACCTGCTAATCAGGGGGCACACTGATGAAAATTTGTAAAGTTGAAAAGCCTTTGGTCGCGACTAATCGTATTGCAACGATGGAGCATAAACATCTGCAGGTTGTTTTGGATGGGTCAACGCGTTTGGTGGCAGTCGATGCGGTAGGTTGTATCCCGGGTGATTGGGTTATCTGTGTCGGTAGTTCGGCAGCACGCGAAGCAGCAGGGAGTAAAGAATATCCGAGCGACCTTACTATCGTTGGCATCATTGACTATTGGGACGATGACAAGATGGAGCAGGAAACGTAATGGACATTATGCAAGTGGTTGAGCCATTAGTCTGCACGCGCCGAGTAGAGGGTCTATGGAAAAGCAGCTTACGTGTATTACGTGATAGCAGTGGTAAGTTTCAAGTGGCTGTAGATAGTTGCAGTAGCAGACCGGGAAACTGGGTATACGTAGTGAGCGGTTCAGCGGCGCGTTATGCGACCGGAGACTTTGCCATACTCACAGATTTAACGGTTGGTGGCATTATCGATTTTTGGGACGAAGAAAGCGGGTAGGCAGGGTGATTCTTTAAGGGTCTATAAGTTAGTAAATATTACATTAATGAGTAACGAAGACGGAGATATAACGATGAGTGAAAGTAACTACGGAATCGCATTGGGCATGATAGAAACTCGTGGTCTGGTTCCAGCGATTGAAGCCGCTGATGCCATGACTAAAGCTGCAGAAGTACGTTTAATTGGCCGTGAGTTTGTTGGCGGCGGTTATGTCACCGTATTAGTACGTGGCGAAACTGGCGCAGTCAACGCAGCAGTTCGTGCTGGCGCTGATGCTTGTGAAAGAGTGGGTGACGGCCTTGTTGCTGCCCATATTATCGCGCGCCCACATAACGAGGTGGAGTCGGTTTTGGAGATGACTGGCAATACAGCCAGGTCTTAAATTTAACAAATTAATTTATCAACAGGAGATATACCCATGGCAACTGAAAACTATGGTATTGCGTTAGGCATGATAGAAACTCGTGGTCTGGTTCCAGCGATTGAAGCCGCTGATGCGATGACTAAAGCCGCAGAAGTACGTTTAATTGGCCGTGAGTTTGTTGGTGGTGGTTACGTCACTATATTGGTACGTGGTGAAACTGGTGCCGTTAATGCAGCGGTGCGTGCTGGTGCTGATGCTTGTGAAAGAGTCGGTGATGGTCTTGTTGCTGCGCATATTATCGCGCGTCCACACAAAGAAGTGGAACCAGTGCTTGGCGGCAGTGCGGCGTAATACGACAATGAGACGCGGTATGGCCTGGGAAGCGATTACATTTGGTGCCCCAGCCATGCCGGACTCTAAATCGTTGACGATCAACATATCACGACTATGAGCAATCCACTGCTGAATAATCCACTGGCGAATAAGCCGCTGGTGAATAACCCAAAGGCGGTTTTAGGTTTTCTTGGCCGCGCATTGAGTTTTGAACTCTCTGCCGTGCAGCAATATATCGCTTTAGCCAAGTTAATGGAGCTGCGTGGTATGACGTCAGCTGGTGATAAGTTTCGCCAAGAGGCGGGTGAAGAAATGCAGCATGTGGAAAGGATAATTGGCCGCATGTTGGCTTTGGGCGGCGCACCGAATGCGAGTAGTTTGCGAGCCACCCACCTAGATGGTTCACTGCCAGAGCTAATGCAGCAATGTAAGCGATTTGAGTTAGAGATCGTGGGGTTTTATACGCAGGCGGTTCGCCACTGTGCCACGAGTCAGGATGACGACAATCGTATCTTCTTTGCAGAGCTACTTAAAGAAGAGCAGGCACATGCAGATAGTTTTGATAGTTGGTGGCAACAGACGGTTGGCAGTTAGCTAGCGACGAGTATGTCAGTAATTAGTGAAAAATGGATCGAGCGTAAGCGGCCTGTACGTTTAGAACGACGTATCGAATTCAGTCATTACGATCAAACTCGTGACTTTCTAGATCAGGCAGCAGAGATTTCTGAGGCTGAAGATTTTTATCCGGACCTGAGTTTTAGTCGAACCCATGTTTCTATGGCATTACATATAGAAGATGGAGAGACAGAACTTGGTGAAAAGCTATTACGTTATGCACAGCTGATAGACGTTATTGTGCCTGCTATGCAGGACAGTGCAGGAGAGAATTAACAATGACTACTGTGAAGAAAGCAGTTACCAACACCAAGAAAACGAAAGCTCGGTCTACTGCGAAAGCAAAAGCACCAACAACTGTAAAAGCGTCTAACACTAAATTAGTGTCAAGACATGCCGTGCTTGGTTTTTCCTCGCGTCGGGTATGGCCAGACTAGAATATTTTCTTCAATGATAGATTCGGTCGGAATTTTTATACCGAGTGTATTAATCGCACATTCTACGTAGCAATCAACGCGCAAAATTTATCACGTAGTTTAACAGTAGGCTGAGGAACGCAATGTCAAGTTTAAGCAATTTGCTATTGCCTGCAGTGCTCTTTTTTGTGCTTGGCGTGGTCGCGCGTCTGGTCAAGTCAGATCTGCGTTTCCCGCCAGATCTTGCCAAAGTATTGTCGATTTACCTGTTAATGGCGATCGGTCTGCATGGTGGCTATGCGTTGGCTAAGGCAGATTTATTCATTGCGTTAAACTCGGTGATGTGGGCGCTCATCATGGGGTTCACACTTCCTGTTATTGGTTATCTTATTCTCCTAGCTACCAAGCGAGTGAGCTTGCTTGATGCCGCAGCGATTTCGGCTCATTACGGTTCGGTGAGTGCAGGGACCTTTCTTACCGCAATTGCTTATTTGGATAATGCCGGCGTCAAGTATGAAAACTACCCATTAATTATGTTGGCAATTATGGAAACGCCAGCAATTATTGTTGGTCTTTTGTTGGCAGCGAAAGCGCGGCAAACAATAGCTGCACGTAAATTGAAGGCGGGGGAGTCCGCCGACGTTACGAACATCACAGATACTGATGGCGAAGAAAGTAGTTTCGGTGATTTACTACGTGATGCGCTGACTAATGGTAGTGTCATTATATTGATTGGCTCAATGGTTATCGGTGCCATTGCAATACCATCAGGCATGGATAAGTTGTCGCCCTTTATTGATGATATATTTATGGGTGTGCTGTGTTTATTCTTATTTGAAATGGGGCATGTTGCAGGTCGTCGACTAGGTGACTTACGTCAAGTAGGGCTTCTATTAGCGTTATTCGGTATTTTTATGCCGGTGCTCGGTGGTGTTCTAGGCGTCTATATTGGTACACACATGCTAGGTTTCAGTATTGGGGGAGCGACATTGGTTGCGGTGCTTGCTGCTAGTGCATCTTACATCGCTGTGCCTCCCGCTATGCGTTTGGCTATTCCTGAAGCCAATCCGTCGTATTATTTAACGTTATCGTTGGGGATTACATTTCCATTCAATGTGATTGTTGGTATTCCTTTATTTCATAAGCTCGCGCAAGTCATTGCAAGCTAGCGCGAAGATAACTATATAAGGTAACTAATGAATAGACTGTATCCTGAAAAATTGCTCAATATTATTACCACTGATGCACTAGAAGAAAAGCTGATCGCTTCGTTTAAAAAATATGGTGCTAGCGGTTACACTATATTAAGCGCGCAGGGTGAAGGTTCGTCGGGTTTGAGTTCTGGTATGACAGGTTTTGATGCGAATATTTTGATCAAAGTGATTATGCCGCCAGATCGTTTAGACGCTATGCTAGATAGCTTGCAAAGAAAAATAAAAAAAGGCCATCATCTTACTGTATTCATAATCGATGTTAGTGTGCTTTCTCCTGAGAAATTTGATAAAAGGATGCGTTAAGCTGTTACATATTTAGCCAGCTTATATAAGAACTATTATTATGGCAGACAACGATAATCTACGGTTAAAAGGAGGTCTGCCAGACTACCTTATTCGTCATACGACATTCCGGCAAATGCAGATTTTTGAAGCAATTGTTCGTCTGGGTAGTTTTACCCGTGCGGCTGAAGAGCTATTTTTAACGCAGCCAACGGTGTCATCGCAAATTAAGAAATTGACCAATGTTATAGGCGCGCCCTTGCTTGATCAATCGCGTCGTTTGATTAAACCCACCGATGCTGGTAATGATTTATATCAAGCAATCAGGAAAATATTTGATTGCTTGTCTGACTTGGATACGCGTCTGGCAGGGCTTAAAGGTTTGCAGCGAGGCCGGTTACGTTTAGCGGTTGTCACTACAGCGAAATATTTTACGCCGGAGATTCTGGGCGAATTTTGTCGCGAATACCCTGATATCGACGTGACATTAACAGTACCTAATCGCGATGAAATGATAGACCGAATTCAAAACAACGAGGATGACCTGTATATCCTCGGCCGATTGCCGAACAAGTTATTGCGGCATATCGAATCACATCATTTCGCACCAAACCCATTGATCGTCATGGCGCCTAAAGATCACCCCTTATGTGAAGAGTCGAACATATCTATAGAGCGGTTGGCGCAAGAGCGATTTATTTTTCGTGAAGTGGGTTCGGGTATGCGTGATGCAGCAACGAAAGTCTTTTCTGAGCACGGGATTGTGCCAAATGTGCGTATGGAGCTGGGTAGTAACGAAGCGATTAAGCATGCGGTAATCGGTGGTTTAGGCCTGACGATTTCCTCGTTGCATACTTTAACGCTTGAAGGCGCTAGCGGCCCAATCGCCATGCTTGACGTGCAAGGATTTCCGATTCAACACAAATGGTACATCGTTCACCCAAAGAACAAAGAACCGTCATTGATAGCAAAGACATTTTTAGAGTTTGCGATGGCTAGCGAGCCTGTTATCAGCGAGCGCATGCAATCATTATTAAATGACCTGTCAGCATGTGCGAAGCCGACTCGAGAGAAGCGCAAAGCGTAACAATATGATTAGTTTACGTACTTATGTTTTTATAGATTCATTGCAACCGCAATTAGCGGTTTATATGGGGACTGTTTCTCAGGGCTTTTTACCGATACCGGGTGATTCCTGCCTATGGATGGAAGTTGAGCCAGGCATGTCAGTGCATCAATTGACAGATGTTGCCTTAAAAGCCACACGCGTACATTTAGGTTCACAGGTTGTTGAGCGAGCATTTGGTTCGATGGTATTCCATCATCGTGATCAGAGTGATGTCATCGAAGCTGGTCGAGCGGTATTAGCACGTTTAGATACCGACGAGCATAAACGGCAAAAATGCCGCATCGCCTGGAAAGAAATTGTGCGCTCTGTTACACCAGATCATGCTGTATTGATTAACCGGCAAGATCGTCGAGGCTCGATGATCTTGCCTGGCCAGAGCATGTTTATTCTTGAGACTGAACCAGCAGGATATATAGTATATGCTGCCAACGAAGCAGAAAAGGCAGCAAATATAACGTTGATTGACGCACGAGCAGTAGGGGCGTTTGGGCGATTGACCCTGTCAGGGAAAGAAGCCGATATTGACGCCGCCGCACAAGCAGCGATTAGCGCAATAGAGAATTTATCTGGAATTTAATACTGCAAGGTAAGACAACATAAAAAATATTAGTTAATTATGTAGGTAACGATAATGACTGAAACACCACAAAATGGTTTAAAAGGGTTAAAACATTGGCGTTATGATTTGCTGGCAGGTATGCAGGTCGCGTTGGTCTCATTGCCACTTTCCTTGGGTATTGCTATTGCATCTGGTGCGCCACCTGTCACAGGCTTGGTTTCGGCAATTATCGCGGGTTTGATTTTTCCATTTCTTGGTGGTGCTTATGTCACTATCAGCGGCCCTGCCGCAGGTCTTGCACCTGCCTTGCTGTCCGGCATGTTGGTGTTGGGTGGTGGTGACTTAGCCGTTGGTTATCCCTTACTTCTGGTTGCAATCTGCTTAACGGGGTTGGTGCAAATTGTACTCGCCTTTATGAATGCGGGCCGCTTTGCGATTTTTCTACCGGTGACGGTAGTAGAAGCAATGCTGGCCGCCATCGGGCTGATTATTATTATTAAACAGATACCGGCGTTAATAGGGGCAGATGTGCCGGCGGCGAAGAG